>NZ_JAIBFH010000348.1 GCF_019459675.1 Arenimonas sp. | reverse complement strand
GCCATCGCCGGCAAGACCAACGGGGCCTTCGGGCCCCGTTTTTCTTTGCCCGTCGTCCCGCGTCACGCCGGGCCCCGTCGGCACGGTCGCCGCGCAGGTCGTGCCCGGCAACAGCGCATGACAGAATCCACCGATGTCTTCGCCCCCTGATTCCGGATCCGCACTGGCCGCCCTGGTCGAGCGCGCCCTGTCGCGGCTGGCCGAGCGCGCGCCCGACGCGCTGTCTTCGCCCGAGCGGCGGGAAGGCCTGGCCGCGCTGGCGCTGTGCAGCGATTTCGCCATCGACACGCTGTGCCGCCAGCCTGAGCTGATCGACCGCCTGGACGCCCCGTTCGCCCCGCCGCCGTTGCTTGACGCCGGCCAGGAAGCCGACTGGCCGGCAGGCCTGCGCCGCTGGCGCGCGGCGGAATCCACCCGTCTTGTCTGGCGCGACCTGCGCGGCATGGACGACGTTGACGCCACGCTGGCGGGCAGCAGCCGCATCGCCGATGCCGCGCTGCAGTCGGGCGTGGCGGCGCTGTCGGCGCAGCTGACGGAGCGCCACGGCGTGGTGCGCAATGCCGCCGGCCAAGCGCAGTCGCTGGTGGTCTTTGGATTGGGCAAGCTGGGCGGCGGCGAGCTCAACTTCAGCTCCGACGTGGACCTGGTGTATGCCTTCCCCGAACACGGCCAGAGCGACGGCGCCCGCCCGCTGGACGCCGAGGCCTGGTTCACGCGGCTCGGGCAGCGCCTGGCGCAGCTGTTGGGCGACGTCACCGCCGACGGCTTCTGCCACCGGGTGGACCTGCGGCTGCGGCCCTTCGGCGCCAGCGGCCGCCTGGTGCTGAGCTTTGGCGCCATGGAGCAGTATTTCCAGCGCGAAGGGCGCGACTGGGAGCGCTACGCCTGGATCAAGGCCCGGCCGGTGGCGGGCGACCTGGCGGCGGGTGAGTCCCTGCTCAAGACGCTGCGGCCGTTCGTGTACCGGCGCTATCTTGATTACGGCGCGCTGGACGGGCTGCGCGAGATGAAGGCGCTGATCGCCGCGCAGGTGCAGCGGCGCGAGCTGGCCGAAGACCTCAAGCTGGGCCCCGGCGGCATCCGCGAGGTGGAGTTCCTGGTGCAGGCGCTGCAGCTGATCCGCGCCGGCCGCGAGCCCGCGCTGCGCGGGCGCGCGCTGCTGCCTGCGCTGGCGGCGCTGGCGGCCGCCGGCCATGTCGCGCCGGCCACGGCAGACCGGCTGGCCGCCGCCTATCGCGCCCTGCGCCGGCTTGAGAACCGCGTGCAGATGCTGGGCGACCAGCAGGTGCACGCGCTGCCCGACGATCCCCTGGCGCGGCTGCGCATTGCGCGTGCCCTCGGCCACGCCGACACCGCGGCCATGCTGGCCGACATCGACAGCCACCGCAGCGTGGTGGCCGAGGAGTTCGCCGGCCTGCTGGAGGCGCGGCGACGGCGCCGTGCCCCGGCCAATGCGCTGGTGGACTACTGGCGCGCGCTGCCCGACGGCGGCGACGCGCAGGTGTTGGCCGACGCCGGCTTCGGCGATGCCCAGGGCCAGGACGCCGCGCTGCGTGACTTCGCCCGCACGCCGGCAGTGCGCGCGCTGTCGGGTCGCGGTCGCCAGCGCTTGGACAACGTGCTGCCCGCGCTGCTGGCCGCTGCTGCCCGCAGCGACGCGGCCGACGCTTCGCTGCCGCGTGGCCTGGCCCTGCTGCAGGCGATCACCCGGCGCACCAGCTACCTGGCGCTGCTGGAAGAACAGCCGGCCGCGATGGCGCGGCTGGCCGACGTCACCGCGCGCAGCGCGCTGCTCTCCGAGCGGCTGGCCGCCCACCCGCTGCTGCTCGACGAACTGCTGGACTCGCGCGCCGCCGGCCCCGTGCCGGACGAGGCGCAGGTGGCCGCACTGGTGGCCGCGGTGCCGCGCACCGGCGACACCGAAGCCGCACTCAACGCGCTCAACGAAGTCCGCCAGGCCATCGGTTTCCGCGTGGGCCTGGCCACGCTGGGCCAGCGCCTGCCGCCGGGCGACGCCACGCAGCGACTGGCGGCGCTGGCGGAAAACCTCCTGCTGGCAACGCTGGACGTGGCCGAGTGCGACATCATCGCCGCCCATGGCCGGGTGCCCGGCGCCGGGCTGGCGGTGTTGGGCTACGGCAGCCTGGGCGGCCGCGAGCTGGGCTTCGGCTCCGACCTGGACCTGGTGTTCCTGCACGACGCGCCGGCCGACGCCAGCTCCGACGGCGCCCGCCCGCTGGACGCCCCCCGCTATTTCGCGCGGCTGGCGCAGCGCCTGGTCAGCCTGCTGGGCACGGTGACCGGGGCGGGAAAACTCTACGAAGTGGACGTGCGCCTGCGGCCCGACGGCGCCAAGGGCATGCTGGTGTCGAGCCTGGACAGTTTTTCCGACTACCAGCGCCAGCGGGCCTGGACCTGGGAGCGGCAGGCGCTGGTGCGCGCGCGCCCGATCGCCGGCGCACCGCGGGTGCAGGCGGCGTTCGAGGCCATACGCACCCAGACCCTTTGCCAGCCGCGCGACCACGCCGCGCTGCGCACCGACGTGGTGGCCATGCGCCGACGCATGCGCACTGAGCTGGACCGCAGCAGCGCTGCGCGCTTCGACCTCAAGCAGGGCGAAGGCGGCCTGGTTGACCTGGAGTTCCTGGTGCAGGCCCTGGTGCTGGAACATGCGGCGTCGCATCCGTCGCTGGTGCAGCCCCGCGGCACGCCCGAGCTGCTGGCGGCGCTGGGCGAAGCCGGTGTACTGGCGTCGGACGAGTTGGCCGCACTGCTCGATGCACACGCGCTGATGCTGGGACTGGGGCTGGACTGCACCCTGGACCAGCGGCCGCGGCTGGTGCCGCCCGATGATGCGCTGGACGCGGCGCGCGCCGTTGTGCACCGCGCCTGCCGCCGTTTCGACCTCGAGTTCACCTGAGCGCCCCGCACGGCCGGAACGCCCGGCCCGGCTACCCGCCGAGGCGCTGGCGGACCTGGTCGGCCACGCGCGGGGTCTCCCGAAGAGGCTGCGCGTCGAAGGCCTCGGCGTGCTTGCCCAGCGCGCGGATGCGGCCGCGGCGCAGCAGTTCGTCCAGGTAAAGCCGCACGCGCCCCGTGGCCCGCCCCGGTTCGGCCACGTACACCGGCGCGGGGGTGGCGCAGGCTTCCGACACCATGTTCACCGAATCGGGCGACACCACGATGCGGTCGGCCCAGGCCAGCGCGCCGGCGTAAGGGTTGGCGCCGTCGCTGTCGTCGAACCAGCGCAGCCCGGGGGTATCGGCCCAGTAGGCGCGCGCAAGCTGCGCCAACTGCGGCGGCGTCCGGCGCGACCCGATCACCACCAGACTGCCGCCGGACTTGGCCAGCCAGTGCTCCAGTCGCGACGCCATGACTTCAAAGGCGCTGCGGTCGAAGCGCACCGCCTTGGTGGGGCCGCCCAGCAGCACCACCGTGCGCGGCGAAGGCAGCTCGCCCAGCGATGCGAACGCCGCGCGACCCGCCTGCAGCCAGGCGTCGTCCACCGGGTTGAGGCTGCCGCAGAGCGTGATAACGTTCGCCCCGCGCAGACCGTCGTGTTCCGGCGCGACCACGACGTCCCAGCGGGCAGGGTCCATGCGCGGGTCCAGCAGCTGCACCGTGCGCGCGCCGCGTTCGCCCAGCAGCCGCGTGGCCAGCGCCGCGCGCCGGCCGCAGCCGATCGCCAGCGCGGGTGGCTGGCCCAGGGACCGGAGGAACTCGCTGCCGAACGCGCGGCCACTGCCCGGAAGCCGGTGAGGCGCCAGCCATGACCACGGCGCCGACGTGGACAGCGCCCACTCGTGCACGCGTGGCGAAAGGGCGTGGGCCAGGGCAAGCACCTGCCGGCGATGGCCGGCGGCGCCGTCATGCAGGGCCCAGCAGGAATCGGAAACCGTCGGCATGCCCGAAGGGTAGCCGGAAAGGCGGGCGGGGCGCGCGCCGGGGGGGCGC
>NZ_JAIBFH010000331.1 GCF_019459675.1 Arenimonas sp. | reverse complement strand
CGCACGTTCGATCTCGCCGAAGTTGGGTTGGTCAGCGCTTTCGCCATCCGGCCGGTTGCAGACGATAGCCTTGAAACCTGCATTCCGAATGGCCTCAAGGTCCGGCGGCAAGACCTGCGGCGATACCGAAAGCTCATCGGTGAGGATACGAATGTCCATAAGCAAAGAAACTCCGTGAAGCAATCAGTTCCGAGAGCAGTCGCGTCAACCGCTGCATTCATGCAGTGGATTGCTAGCTCGCGTTCAGGGGAATTTTTAGGTAGCTGATGCCGTTTTCTTCCGGCTCTGGCAACTCGCCGGCACGCATGTTCACCTGCACCGATGGCAGGATCAGGGTAGGCATGGCCAGAGTGGCGTCGCGGGTTTGGCGCATCGCCACAAACTCCTCTTCGCTGATGCCATTGCGTACGTGCACATTTGCCTCACGCTGTTCCCTGACCGTGCTGACAAAATCCACCTCGCGGCCGCCGGGCTGGTAGTCGTGGCACATGTACAGCAACGTCTCAGGTGGAAGGCTCAGCACCTTATTGATCGAGCGATACAGGGTGCGCGCATCCCCACCAGGAAAGTCGCAACGTGCGGTGCCGTAGTCCGGCATGAACAGGGTGTCGCCGACGAAAGCCACGGTCTGCACGGCGTCACTGACGACGTAAGTCATGCAGGCCGGGGTGTGGCCCGGGGTGTGCATGGCGCGCACGCGCAAACTGCCGATAGAAAACGACTCGTCTTCAGCGAACAAATGGTCGAACTGGCGACCGTCGCGAGCAAAATTACTTCCGGCGTTGAACAAGTCTCCGAACACTTGCTGCACGGCGGTGATGTGTTGGCCGATACCCAATTCCCCGCCTAGTGTCTGCTTCAGGTAGGGGGCCGCTGAAAGATGATCAGCGTGCGCATGCGTCTCCAGAATCCACTGCACCTTGGCGTCGAGCTCAACCACGCGCTGAATCAGCAGTTCGGCGCTGGCATGCGAGGTTCGACCGGACTTCGGGTCGAAGTCGAGCACGGTGTCGATGAGTGCGCATTGCCTCGTCGCACGATCCAGCACGATGTAGCTCACCGTGGAAGTCGCCGGATCGAAATAGCCCTCGACCTGCAGTGTGCCGAGAGTGTCCACGCTCGGCTTGCCCTGGCGGCTCACCGGCGCACCGGGCAGGTATTGATGCCCAGCACGGCGTACAGCGGACAGAAGCCTATCGCAGCAGTCAGCAGCGGCACCACGCCGAGATAACCCCACATGCCGATGACGCCAGTGGCGGCCATGCCGATGGATGTCACGCCGATAACGAACCGCAGTCCGCGGTCGAGGTTGCCTTCGTTTCTTTTCACGTGTGGACTCCGGTAGTGGCTAGAACCAAGCGACCGCCATCGAGCGAACGTTCTTTAACGGCAAGCAAAATCCATGCCACTTTTCCACCTGACGTGGTCATTCGTGTAACGTGTTGGTTGTAAAGTCTTTTGTAATCCGCCAAGAAGCAAAGAACACAGAGACGCTGGATGAACTGCCAGCTTCAGCTGCCCGCGGCGGCAGCTCACTGGCAGTGTTTGGCAGTCGGAGGGGCGGACGCGCATAATGGGGACGTGAAAACACTTTACGAATCGACCCGCGAGGCCGCGCTCCCACTTGCGACGCTGGCCAACCCGCAGGCACCTGCTCAGATGCAGGCGCTGCTCTCGTACCTCGAACACGAATCGCAGCCGATGATCGTGCTCGACCCGGACTACAACATCCTGGCTGCAAACACCGCGTACCAGCGCCAGTTTGGCACCGTTGGCAAACCGTACATCGGTGCCAAGTGTTACCGCGTATCGCACCGCTACGACGTGCCGTGCGATCAAGCCGGCGAGCACTGCCCGATGAAACGGGCCCTCGAGATGAAGGGGCCGGACCGCGTTTTGCATATCCACCACACACCGCGTGGACCCGAGCATGTGGATGTCGAATTGCGGCCAATCCTCAACGCAGAGCGTGAGGTGGTCGCCTATGTGGAGAGACTGACTACAGTACGCAGCGCTTCGGCACGGGCGAGCGCCGAGGGTCTGGTGGGCCAAGCCCCGGCCTTCATTGCCGCGCTGTCGGCGGTGCAGCGCGTCGCGCCCTCGATGCTTCCGGTCCTGCTGCTGGGCGAATCGGGCACCGGCAAGGAGCTGTTTGCCCGCGCGGTGCATGAGGCCAGTCCGCGCGCGGACGGACCCTTCGTCGTGGTCGACTGCTCGGGACTGACCGAAACCCTGTTCGAAAGCGAGCTGTTTGGCTACGAGAAAGGCGCGTTCACTGGCGCTCATGCGCGTAAGCCCGGCCTGGTTGAAACGGCCAAGGGCGGCACGCTGTTTCTGGATGAGATGGGCGACGTTCCCCTGTCGATGCAAGTCAAGTTGCTGCGGCTGATCGAGTCGGGTACGTTTCGCCGCGTTGGGTCGGTCGAGACCCAGCAGGCCGACTTCCGGCTGGTCGCCGCCACCCACAAGCCGCTGCAGCAGATGGTGGCCGATGGAGGCTTCCGGCAGGACCTGTACTACCGCATCAGCGCCTTCCCCATTCATCTGGCGCCGCTGCGCGAACGGGCGGCAGATATCCCGATGCTAGTGCACTCGTTTCTGCAGCGCGGCGGAAACCATCATCATCCGCCGGTCGTGGCACCAGCGGCCATGGCAGTGCTGCAGGCCTACCGCTGGCCCGGCAACATCCGTGAATTGCGCAACGTGCTCGATCGCGCCCGGCTGTTTGCCGACGATGGCGTGGTGCGCGTCGAGCACCTTCCGGAATCCTTGACGACCAGCGCGCCGCCGCCGGTGGTGCCCGCAGGGGCGCCGGCAGCGGCGAGCCGTCGCCACGAGGTGGACGATGCCACGCTCAGGGATCTGGCCCAGAGCGCGCGCGGCACGCGCAAGGAGCTGGCCCTTCACCTCGGGGTGAGCGAGCGCACCCTGTATCGGCGCCTGAAGGCGCTCGGGTTGCTTTAGGCGACCCTGCCGGCAACTATCCACTACAGCCTCAGCAGCAACCGCAGCAGCAGGGCAATCATTAGCAGCAGGGCGACGCTTGCGGCCCAGATGCCGGCCACCCAGGCCAGGCGGAGCCACAGCGGTGGCAGCGGCGCACCCGGTTGTGGCGCTGCGACGGTCGGCCAACCGAGCGCGCGCCGCTTCATGCGTGGTACCCGTCTGCGCTCACCTTGCCGCGGAAGACCCAGTACGACCAGGCTGTATAGCCCAGGATCATCGGCAACACGACGACCGTACCCCAGAGCATGAAGACCTGGCTGCTGTGGTCGGTCGCGGCCTCCCAGAGGGTGACGGCGCCGGGCACGACATACGGATACACGCTGATGCCGAGGCCAATGAAGCAAAGCAGAAAGACACCCAGCGTAAGCAGGAAGGGGGCGACGTCGCGTTTCGCGCTCATGCTGCGCACAAAGGCCACGCTGGCCAACGCCACCAGCACCGGCACCGGCGCCACGGCCATCAAACCCGGCCAACGCAACCAGGTGTCGAAGTAGGCGGCGTTAAGGAACGGCGTGGCAGCGCTGACGGCCACGATAGCCACCAGAGTGGCCCCACCCAGCCACCAGGCCATGTCGCGTGCCTGCTGCTGCAGCCGTCCCTCGGCTTTCATCACCAGCCAGGTCGCGCCCAGCAGCGCATAGGCGATGGCCACGCTGACCCCGGTGAGCAGCGAAAACGGCGTCAGCCAGTCCCACCAGCCGCCGGCGTAGGCACGATCCTGGACCGCAACGCCCTGCAGCAGTGCCCCCAGCACCACGCCTTGCGAGAGCGCCGCCAGCAGCGAGCCGCCGCTGAAGGCCAGATCCCAGAAGCCGCGATGGGCGGGGTCGCGCCAGCGGAACTCAAAGGCCACGCCACGGAACACGAGGGCCAGCAGCATGGCGATGATCGGTGCATACAGGGATGAAAAAATCACCGCGTAGGCCAGCGGGAACGCTGCCAGTAGCCCACCACCGCCCATCACCAGCCAGGTCTCGTTGCCGTCCCATACGGGCGCGATGCTGTTCATTGCGGTGTCGCGGTCGTGGCCTACCGGGAAGCGCCGGAACAGGATGCCGATGCCGAGATCGAAACCGTCCAGCACCACGTAGATGAACACGGCCAGGAAGATGATCAGGGCCCAGATGACACTCAGGTCGATAGTCATGATCGCGTCCTCACTCGGCGGCCAGTGCATCGGGCCGCAGTGCCACTGCAGGCGTGATGCCTGCAGCGCGCTCGGGAATGTTTGGCACCGCCGGTTCATGCAGCGACGGAGGCTTGGCCATCAGCTTCAGGATGTAGATCACGCCGACACCGAACACCGCGAAGTACACGACTATGAAGGCCAGCAAGGACGCCGCCACGGCCGGTGCGGCCAGCGGCGAGGCCGCCTCGGCGGTACGCATCAGACCGTGAACGGTCCAGGGCTGGCGGCCCACCTCGGTGGTGATCCAGCCCGCTAGTACTGCGACCAGCCCCGAAGGGCCCATCAGCAGCGCGTACCGATGCAGCCAACGCCACTCGTAGAGCTTGCCGCGGGCGCGTGCCAGCAGGCTCAACGCTCCCAAAAGCGCCATCAGGAAGCCCAGCCCGACCATGATGCGAAAGGCCCAGAACACGGTACCCACCGGCGGTCGATCTGCCTCGGGCACGGTGTCCAGTCCAGCCAGCGGCGCATTCAGGTCGTGCTTGAGGATCAGCGACGAGGCTTTTGGTATCTGTATCGCGTAATCAACCCGGTTCTCGGCGCTGTTCGGAATACCAAACAGAATCAGCGGCGCGCCCTCTGGGTGGCTCTGGTAGTGGCCTTCCATTGCCATCACCTTTACTGGCTGGTGTTCCAGCGTGTTCAGACCGTGCAGGTCGCCCAGCAGGATCTGCAGCGGCGCGACGATCGCCGCCATCCACATCGCCATCGAGAACATCAGCCGCGCTCGCGGGTTGCCGCGGTCCTTCAGCAGGTGCCACGCGCCCACCCCGCCGACAATCAGCGCGGTGGTCAGATAGGCACCCGACAAGGTGTGTGCCAACCGATAGAGAAAGCTCGGGTTGAAGATGATGGCCAGCCAACTGCCGGCCGAAATGAACTGCCCCTCCGCGTTGATCGCGAAGCCGGCCGGCGTGTGCATCCAGCTGTTGACCGACAGGATCCAGAACGCCGATACGAAAGTACCCAGCGCGACCATCAACGTGGCCATGAAGTGCAGGCCCTTGCCGACGCGCTGCATGCCGAACAGCATCACGCCGAGGAAGCCGGCTTCGAGGAAGAAGGCGGTTAGCACCTCGTACGCCATCAGTGGGCCGATGATCGGTCCGGCCTTGTCGGAGAACACCGCCCAGTTGGTGCCAAATTGATAGGACATCACGATGCCCGAGACGACGCCCATGCCGAACACCAGCGCAAAGATCTTGATCCAGTAGCGGAACAAGTCCATGTAATGCTCGCGCCCGGTCTTCAGCCAGAGACCTTCAAGCACCGCGAGATAGCTGGCAAGTCCGATCGTGATGGCCGGAAACAGGAAGTGGAAACTGACCGTGAAGGCGAACTGGACGCGCGCCAAGAGCAGCGCCTCGGGGAGATCAATCATTGCGAGTCCTCTCGCTGAGCGAAAAACGCCCGAATGCTTGCCCATCAGACTGGCCGGGCAGACCCTCGGGGTCTGTGCGTTAGTCAACGCTTCTAGCCGAGAACATATTCAAGATGCGTGCCAAGTGCTGGCATCACATAAAGGCTCGTGACTTCAATACGTTGGAGATGCCTCGCTTTGGTGCTGCCAACCGGACCAATCTGCCAGCGCCAAAAGTGGCAGCCTTCTGCCAGGCTGGCAGCATGTCGTATGGGAGATAGGCCCCTGCCCAGGGCGCACACTCGAAAGTGCGTGGGTGAAGCGCTTGAATCTTCAGGGCTTCTCCGGAGTCATTTTTGGTTTAAGTCACGTGACCCGGCGGCTTCCTGTGGCCCAATTGCCGATTGCCGCCTTTGTGCTGAAGGGGAGGCCAGCGTCGCCCAAGGGGCGTTCCCGATTGCATTAAGTCCTTTGCGCATGCCGGAGCCATGCAGCAGGCGGCCGGTTGACACGTAGCCGTGGCGGGCAGAAGATTGCAACTAATTACTTTGTTGTGGGCATGCCGTGATTCAGACGCGTCCTTACCTCCCCGCTGATCAACGCCGATCCGCGACTATCGAAGCCGTGGTGGCTTTGGCCGCCGAGTGCAATCCCGGTGACATCACCACCGCCGCAATCGCCGACCGCATGGGCCTGACTCAGGGTGCGCTATTTCGCCACTTTCCAAATAAGAGCGCGGTCTGGGAGGCGGTAATGAACTGGGTGGCGGACAACCTGCTGTGCCGGCTGGATGCTGCCGAGGCCGGCGCCGCCACGCCCCTGCAGGCGCTTGAAGCGCTTTTCATGGCGCACGTGGCCTTCGTGGTTAGCAATCCAGGCATCCCTCGCATGCTTTTCGGTCAGCTGCAAAACCCCGCAAAAACGCCGGCAAAGTCGGTAGCCCAGAGCCTGCTGAGCCGGTACGGCGAGCGCCTGGTGCGGCTGCTTGAATCTGCCAAGGCCAGCGGCGAAATCGCAGAAGATCTCGATACCCGAAGCGCCGCCATGCTCTTCATCGGCAGCATCCAGGGGCTAGTGATGCAATCGCTGTTGGCCGACGACGTGGCGCGCATGCAGCAAGATGCCCCGGTACTGTTCCGCCAACTGCGGCGCGCTTTCGCGGTGCGACAGTGAGCGGCCGGGCACAGTCGTGGAATCGGGTCGGACTAATCGCCGGACTGGCGCTGTTGGGCCTGCTCCTGGGGTACGTGTTCTTGCGCAGCGGGCCACTGGCGCCGATCGCGGTGACGGTCACCGTGGTGGAAGCGCGAGGCATCTCGCCCAGCTTGTTTGGCATTGGCACAGTCGAGGCGCGGCACCGCTTCCGGATCGGCCCGACCCAATCTGGCCGTGTTGGCAGCGTGCTGGTGGATGTGGGCGATGTGGTTGCCGTTGGGCAGCTGCTGGCCACGATGGAGCCGATCGATCTGGATGCCCGCATGCAGGCGCAGTCGTCTGCCGTAGCCAGGGCTGCGGCGTCGCTTGAAGCGGCGCGGGCGCAGGCCGAAGAAGTTAACGCACGGCGCGTCTATGCGCGGGCACAGGCAGAGCGTTACCGCCAACTGGCCAGCGAAGGCCTGGTCAGCCGAGAGGCGGCTGAGGCGCGCAAGCAGGAGCTTGACATGGCCGAGGCGGCGCTTGCTTCTGCCCATGCCAACCGGCGAGCAGCCGGCGAGGAGGTCGCTCGCCTGATGGCTGAGAGTGGCGGTGTTGCCGAGCAGCGCGCCAATCTGCAGCTCACGGCGACGAGCAATGCGCTGGTGGTAGCGCGTCTGGCCGAAGCGGGCAGCACGGCCGTTGCAGGGCAGGGCGTTCTGGAATTGATAGACCCGGACAGCCTGTGGCTGGACCTTCGATTTGACCAGCAAAGCGCGGCTGGACTGCGTTCCGGCCTTGCGGCGGACGTGGTGTTGCGCTCGCGCCCCGAGGTGCATTTGCCGGCCAGCGTGTTGCGGGTGGAGCCGCTGGCCGACTCGGTAACTGAGGAGCTTCGTGCAAAGCTGATCTTCACACAGCGGCCTCTGCCGCTTCCGGCGCTGGGCGAGCGGATCGAGGCTCATGTGCTGTTGCCCGAGACAGCCCCCGCGCCAACCGTGCCGAACGCCGCCCTGCGTCGTGTCGATGGCACGCTCGGAGTCTGGCGAATTGGCCCGGATGGACTGGTCTTCGTCGAAGTGACGGTACTGACGCGGGACCTTGAGGGCCGTGTCCAGTTGCAAGGCGCGCTTTCGCCCGGTGACCGGATACTGCTCCACAGCGCATCCCGGGTCTCCGCGACCAGCCGCATCCGCGAGGTGGCAACGTTGGCGGGGCCGGCATCGTGATCAGCCTGGCCGGGCGCGACATCCTGCACAGCTGGGGCAAGTTCGTTCTTACCGGCGTTGGGTTGGGTCTGCTGATCGGCGTCACCCTGACCATGGCCGGTGTCTATCGCGGCATGGTGGACGATGCCCGCGCCCTGCTTGACAACAGCGGCGCCGACCTTTGGGTGGTGCAGCGCGAGACGTTGGGACCGTATGCCGAGCCATCCAGCCTGCCCGACGACGTCTTTCACACCATTGCAACGGTGCCGGGTGTGGCGCAAGCAGCCAATGTCACCTATCTGACGATGCAGATACGTCGCGGAGATCAGGACGTGCGCGGCATGGTCGTGGGCGTGGCGCCGGGTGATCACGGCGCCCCGGGCCAGCCGGACCATCTGGTTGCCGGCCGCCACATCACTCGCGGCCACTACGAAGCGGTGGCCGACATCGCCACCGGTTTCGGACTGGGAGACCGCATCAGCATCCGCCGCCACGAGTATCGCGTGGTTGGACTGACGCGGCGGATGGTTTCTTCGGGCGGTGACCCGATGGTGTTCATCCCGCTGAAGGATGCCCAAGAGGCCCAGTTCCTGAAGGACAACGACGCCGTGCTGGGCCAGCGCCGCCGCACCGCCGCCAACCCCGTGCTGGATCGCCCCGGCGGCTCGGAGGTTGCGGACGCCATGATCGCCGCGCAGGAATCAAATCATTTCGTCAACGCGGTGCTGCTGCGTATCGATAGCCACTTCGCGCCAGAGGAGGTAGCGCAGCCGATCCGCCGCTGGCAGCGCCTGCAGGTCTACACCCGGGAGCAGATGGAAACCATCCTGATTGGCAAGCTGATCGCCACCTCGGCGCGCCAGATCGGCATGTTCTTGGTCATCCTGGCGATCGTCTCGGCCGCGATCGTGGCCTTCATCATCTACACCATGACGCTTGGCAAGATCCGGGAGATCGCCGTGCTCAAGCTAATCGGCACCACAAACCGAACGATTGCCGGAATGATCCTGCAGCAGGCGCTGGGACTTGGCCTGATTGGCTTCGCCGTGGGCAAAGTCTCTGCCACGATCTGGGCGCCGTACTTTCCCAAGTACGTGCTGCTGGAAAATGCCGACAGCCTGCGCGGACTGGCTGCAGTGCTGGTGATCTGCGCTCTGGCCAGCGTGCTAGCGATCAACGCCGCGTTGCGGGTTGATCCGGCGGAGGCCGTCGGTGGCTGAGCCCCAGATCGGCGGCATTCGCATCGAGGGCCTGCGCAAGCGCTATGGCAGCGGCGAATCCGCGGTCGATGCCCTGCGCCACGTCGACATTCAGGTTGCTCCAGGTGAAGTCGTTGGCCTGATTGGCCCGTCCGGATCCGGCAAGAGCACCTTGCTCAAGTGCCTGGGCGCGGTGATCGAGCCCAGCGGCGGACGCATGGTGCTGGGCGAGCGGGTGATCTACGATGAGGGGTGGAAGATCAAGGATCTGCGCGCGCTGCGCCGCGATAACATCGGCTTCGTCTTCCAGGCGCCCTACCTGATCCCCTTCCTCGACGTCACCGACAACGTGGCGCTGATGCCTATGCTGGCCGGACGACCGAATGCCGAAGCGCGTGCCCGCGCCGTTGAGCTGCTCGGCGCCCTGGATGTTGCGCACCGCGCGAGCGCCATGCCGGCGCAGCTGTCGGGTGGTGAGCAGCAGCGCGTGGCGATCGCCCGCGCCCTGATCAACCGTCCGCCGGTCATTCTCGCCGACGAGCCAACCGCGCCGCTTGACAGCGAACGGGCTCTGGCGGTGGTGCGGATCCTCAACCGCATGGCGCAGCAGTATCGTACAGCGATTATCATCGTTACCCACGACGAAAAGATCATTCCGACGTTCAAGCGGATCTATCACATCCGCGATGGCCGCACCCAGGAACAGGCCGGCGAGGGGCGCTTGCTGGCTTAGCCAATAGTTTACTTCCCTGCGCGCGCTCACGCTCCCGGAACTGAGGTGGCTACATCATCGGGGTCGGTTCTTTCAGCCCGGACAAATTTGCAGTGTTGCAACTTCAGAGCGGCGGCAATCCTGGCCTGCCCGGTTCGCCACTCCAGTAGCCGTCGACCGAGTCAATTGGCTGGGATGCGTTGGTCACGGATGTCGACACATCTCTCCCTCGGTTCTGGGCCCCAAATATGCAAAAGCCGCCTTTCGTCGGCTTTTGCATCCAGTCGCCCCTTCGTTCTTGTCGAAGCGGTCAGGCCGGGTTAGCAGTTGGACGGATGAACGCACAGCCCCAACCCTGGGAAAGCGCCTCCGCAGGACGGCTCAGGCAGGCTGCATCCACAGACAAGCGCACTCAGCCGCCGCTGATCCCGCTGCGCTTGACAGTAGCGAAGCGCCATCAGTTCGCCTCTGGTTTGGCGAACACGTCAGGCTCGTCCGGCGTATCATTGCGCTGCGATCGTGGCGTTCCCTGCCGTGGAGTGCCCGTCGTCATTGATCCAGAAGTCGTGCGCATCAAGCAACAGCCGGGCGATCGCTCCGTAGGCAGCAGCGCGGGACTCGACTTCGGCGAGGGCGGCTTCGCGTTCGCGCCGACGGGCCGCCAGCAGAGGCGCCAAGGCGACGCCGCCGATTTCGCGGCCGCGGGCGAGGCGCGAAGTTTCGTTTCGCTGTGCGTCTAAGCCTTCCTTCGCGAGGGTCCAAGCCGCCACCAAGGTTTCAGCGCGGGCCGCCAATGCCTTGGCGTGTCGTCCAACCTCAATGCGCACCGCATCGGCATCGGCTTCGGCAGCTATGGCCTGGCCGGCCGCTTCGGCTGCCATCGCGCTTCGGGCGCCGGTACCCAGTGGCATGCTAAAGAACACACCCACCGCCGTCTCGTCCCCACCCCGCTCCGACAGGGCGCGCACGCCGAAGGTGGGGTTTGCACGGCGGTCGAGGCGGGCGCGTTCGGCGCGGTTGGCCTCGAGTTCGGCCCGGCCCTCGGCCAGGGTCACCTCGTGGCTCACCGCTATGATCCGTTCGCCCCAATGGCGCCAGCCTGGTTCGGGCATGGACGGCACGGCCACGGGAGCCGCATCCGCAGGAAGGGGCAGGGCGGGATAGCGCGCCTGCAATGTGATCCGCGCCTCCAGCGCGCGGATCTCCGCCAGTCGTTCCTCGCGGCGCGTGGCCGCTACTGCGGCGAGGGCGGCGTCGTGCTCGGCCAGCGCGGCATCGCCTTCGCGCGCTCGGGCAGCGATGGCGTCGAGGTCGGTTTCTGCGTCGGCCACGGCCTGCGTTGCCACTCGGCGCAACTCTTCGGCAGCCAGCCATTCCAACCAAGCTTCGAGCAGACTGATCGCCGCCACGTGACGGGCGTCCGCCAGCAGGTCATCGCCGACCGACTGTTCAGCGTCGGCGATGCGCAGGTCCACGGTGGCCTTGCCGGGCAGGCGCAGTTCGCGCTGCAAGCTGACTTCCCATTCGTTGAACTTTCCCTGGTCGCCAGCGTCGCGGTCCAGCCACTGGCCACCGGCGATCCACTCGTGTCCGCCGCGGTGGCGGCCCGAGGCACGCGCGATAGCGGCCTCGCGCTCACCCTGGGCGCGGCGCACGCCGGGGTCGGCGTCGATCGCGGCGATGGCCAAGTGTGTCTCGGGTAGCGTGTCCGCCAGTGCGGGCGGGAGTTCGGCGGGGCGCGCCAGCGGCGCGCCAGCGTAGGCCAGGGCCAGAAGCAGCGGGCTCAGGTGGGCTTTCATTCGGCGATCCTCCCGAATTCGATGATCGGACTCATCCAGTAGGCGATTTCCGGTGACGGCAGGCGCGTGCGCAAGCCTTCGACGAGGCGGC
>NZ_JAIBFH010000309.1 GCF_019459675.1 Arenimonas sp. | reverse complement strand
CGCACGTTGGCAACGCTGCCGTCGCGGCGCACGGTGAGCTGCACTTCCACCGAGCCGGTGATGCCGCTGCGCAGGGCTACGGGCGGATAGGCCGGCTGTGGCGTGCTGACGGCGATCGGCGTCAGGCGCTTGGGCACGACGACGGCGGCGGCGGCAGCGGCGGGGGGGGGGGGCGGGCGGGGGGGGGGCCGCCGGGGCGGCGGGGGGTGGGGCGGGGGGGGGGCGCGCCTCCTGCAGCTTGCGCGTTTCGAGATCGCGGCGGGCCTGGGCCGCGGCGCGCGCCTGCTCGAGCTTGCTGGTTTCCGCGGCCAGGCGGTCGGCTTCAACCTGCCGCAGCCTGGCGAGGCGGTCCTGCTCGGCCTGGCGCGCGTCGCCAATGCGGCGCTGTGCTTCCGCGGCTTCGCGCTCCTCCTGCAGGCGAATGGCTTCGGCCTTCTGGCGCGCCTGCTCGGCCAGCCGCGCCTGCTCGGCCGTGCGCAGCTGGTCGATCATGTCGACCTTGGCCTTTACTTCAAACAGCACCACCGACGGTTCGTCGGCCGTGAGGGCAACGTTCTGGGACAGCGCCACCTCGGGATGGGCAAGGCTGGTGCAGCTGACGGCGTAGTTCCCGGGCGCCAGGTCCAGGCGCTGGGTGGCCTGGAGCCTGAGCACGCCCCGGCTGATGCCGTCCAGCGCCAGCTCGCAGTCCGCGTCGGTTTCCAGCAGCAGCCGGGCTTCGCCCCCCGGCAGCGGCGGCACGGCCGCCACCGGGGGGGCCGCCACGGCCACGGCAGCCGCCGCGGAAACGGCTTCGGCCTCCGGCGCCTCCGGTGATCGGCCCAGCATCACCGCGGCCAACACGATGGCGCCCAAAAGGGCTGCGCCGGCGACGAAAAACATCGGATTGCGCCGGGGTGGCGGCGGCGTGGCAGCGCCGCGCGGACGGAACTCCAACGCCTGCCCGATGCGGGTTGGCGCACTGGCATCCACGGGCGGCTCCGCGGCTGCGCGCGACCCGCGCGGCGGCGTGGCAGCACGCGGCGGTGCGGGGAGTGCCGCCTCGGACGGGGGATTGGCGGCGGCGGCCGCCTGGGCGGCGTTGAAGGCGGCATTGGCCGCGAGCGCGCGCAGCCGGATGGACGTCGGCGGCACCGGCACGCTCGGATCACCCTTGGCAGGCGCCGCTTCGCTGCCGTCCAGCTTTGCCGGCGAATGCACGCTGGTGGGTGGCGTCGGCACTTTCTGCAGCCTGCGCGCCGAGATGGCGGCCGCCACCGGCGACGCAAACCGCGGCCCGGCCCGCCCGCCTTCCGCCGCCTCGCCGTCCAGCGCCGACACCAGTTTTTCCACGAACTGGCCGGCGCTGGCCCAACGCTCTTCGGGCTTCTTGGACAGGGCGCGGGCAATCACCTGCACCGCGCGCTCGGGCAGCGTCGCCAGGCATTCAAGCGCCAACGGGGCATTCACGTGTTTGTACATCACCGCGTACGGCGTATCCGCGTCGAACGGCAGCGTGCCCGTCAGCCACTGGTAGACCATGATGCCGACCGAATAGACGTCGGTGGCCGGCCCGATCTGGTCACCCTGCGCCTGTTCGGGCGACATGTACTGGGGCGTGCCGAGCACGGCGCCCGTGCTGGTGATGGTGGTGCGCCCCTGCAGCAGGCGTGAGATGCCGAAGTCGGCAAGATAGAGTTCGCCCCGCTCCCCCAGCAGCACGTTCTGTGGCTTGAGGTCGCGGTGCACCACGCCCAGGCTGTGCGCGTGGTCGAGGGCGTCGGCGATCATCGTGAAATAGGCCAGGCCCGAATCACGCCCCAGCGGCTCGCGCTCCATGCGCTCGCCCATGTGGCCACCGCGCACCAGGCGCAGCGCCATCCAGGGCACGCCGTCGTCGATGCCGTAGCTGTACAGCGGCACGATGTGCGGATGCTCGAGCTTGGCGATCAGACGCGCTTCGCGTTCAAAGCGCTCGGTGAAGCCCGGCTCCTCGAGCAGGTCGATGGGCAGCACCTTAAGCGCCACTTCGCGGTCCAGCCCGGATTCGTAGGCGCTGTAGACCGTGGACATGCCCCCGCGCCCCAGCTTGGCGACGATGACGAACGGCCCAATGGTTTCACCAATCTGGATCGAACCGCGCATGACCACCCCTGTCGTTCAGCGCCTGGCCAAGCCAGTCTACGCCCAGCCAGCGGTCGCCCGTAAAGCCCCGGGGACCGGAGGCGGCCTGGGGCGGGGAGGCGCTACGAAACGCGATTCAGGAGCCCGCAGGGACGGCGCCGTCGGCCACCACCATGTTGCGGCCCGAGTCCTTCCACGTGCCGCGGATGGGTGACCCGCTGGAAGTGAACACACTGGCCGAACAGGTGAATGGGTGTTCTAGATCCAAGGCCGGGGGCAGCAGGAAATACCGCCTCACGGGCAGCCCAAGCGCAAAGCCCATGCCTCTGGGGTGCGGCGTTTTGCCGCATTCGGGACCGCAGGCGCGCGCCCTATCATTCGCGGTCCCCACGACCACGGATGGCCACGATGCCCCTGCTGACCCACACCCTGCTCGCCTCCGCGATCGCCGCGGCCTCGCCCGGCGCGTCCGAACCCACCACGCTCGACTCGGTTGAAGTGCAGGGCCACGCGGTCACGCCGCTGGCGGTGGAAACCCTGGAACAAGCGCGCAAGCGCCTGGCCGAGCGCGCCGGCGCCACCGGCATCGTCGACGCCCGCGACTACCGCACGGGCCGCGTCAGCACCTTGTCTGATGCGCTGGGCTACGCCACCGGCGTGTTCATCCAGCCGCGCTTCGGCGCCGAGGAAGCCCGCCTGTCGATCCGCGGCTCGGGCCTGCAGCGCACCTTCCACGGCCGTGGCCTGGAGCTGCTGCAGGACGGCAGCCCGCTCAACCTGGCCGACGGCGGCTTCGACTTCCAGGCCGTCGAGCCGCTGACCGCGCGCTACATCGAGGTCTATCGCGGCGCGAACGCACTCGAATACGGCTCGGCCACGCTGGGTGGCGCCATCAACTTCGTCTCGCCCACCGGCCACGACGCGCCGAACCTGACGCTGCGCGCCGAAGGCGGCGATTTCGGCTACCGCCGCGGCCAGGCCGCGCTGGCCGGCACTTGGGGCGATGCCGACGGCTACGCCAGCGTCAGCCGCATGCAGCAGTACAGCTTCCGCGCCCATGCCGACCAGGAAACCTCGCGCCTGTTCACCAACCTGGGCTACCGCTTCAGCGACGCGGTGGATGCGCGCCTGTATTACACCCACGTGGACACCGCGTCCGAACTGCCGGGCAGCCTGACCTTCACCGAGTTCCGCAACGACCCCTCGCAGGCCGCGCCGGGCAACATCGCGCTCGACCAGCGCCGCGACTTCAAGCTCAACCGCTTCGCCGGCAAGCTGGCCTGGCAGCTCTCGGACGGCAGCTCGCTGGTGGTGTCGGCGTTTTATTCGGACAAGCAGCTTGACCACCCGATCTTCCAGGTGCTCAAGCAGGACACCCAGGACTATGGCGTGGACGTGCGCTGGCGCAGCGAGGGTGAACTGGCCGGCCGCCGCAACCTGCTCACGCTGGGCGCCACGCTGTCGCAGGGCGACACCCGCGACGACCGCTTCGTGAACGTCGCCGGCGAGCCCGGCGCGCGCACCAACCAGTTCGACCAGCGCGCCCGCAACACCAAGCTCTACGCCGAGAACCAGACCTGGATCAGCGACCAGTGGGTGCTGGCCCTGGGCGCGCAGGCGCTGGAAACCGACCGCCGCTCGCGCGACCTGTTCATCACAGGCGGCCGCGACGAAAGCTTCAGCAAGGACTACCGCGGCGTCAGCCCCAAGATCGGCCTGCGCTACCTGGCCGACGAGCGCACGCAGTGGTACGCCAACATCAGCCGCAGCCTGGAGCCGCCGAGCTTCGGTGAACTGGCCGGCGGCCCGGGCATCACCCAGGTGGACGAACAGGAAGCCACCAGCGTCGAGATCGGCGTGCGCTTCAACAGCGAAACGCTGTCGCTGGATGCCGCGCTTTACCGCGCCCGCATTGACGGCGAGCTGCTGTCCCTGACCGACGGCGTGGGCAATCCGCTGGGCACCGTGAACGCCGACCGCACGCTGCACCAGGGCCTCGAGCTGGGCCTGGGCTGGCGCTTCGCCGAGGGCTGGATGCTGTCGACGAACTACCTCTACAACGACTTCCGCTTCGATGGCGATGCCGTCTACGGCGACCGCGACCTGGCCGGCGTGCCGCCGCAGCAGCTGCGCACGCAGCTGCGCTGGACGTCGGCGTCGGGCATCTACATCGCCCCGAACGTGGAGTGGACGCCGCAGGATTACTACGTTGACCACGCCAACACCTTCCGCGCGCCGGGCTACGCGATCTACGGCGTGCGGGTGGGCGGCGACATCGGCGGCGACCTGAGCTGGTTCGTGGATGCGCGCAACCTGGCCGACCGCGAGTGGATCGCCAGCACCAACGTCGTGGCTGACGCGCGCGGCCTGGACGGCCGCAACTTCCTGCCCGGCGTCGGCCGTTCGTTCTACGTCGGCATCGAGTGGCGCCTGCCGTGACGCCTGCGCCGGCCGCCGCGGGCTCGCTCAGGCGCCGGGCCTGGCGCTGGCATTTCCTGGCGGCGCTGCTGGTGGTGCCGTTCGTGCTGTGGCAGTCGGTGACCGGCACGATCTACCTGTGGTCCGAAGCATGGGTGGACGCGAGCCATGCGCCGCTGCGGTTCGTGTCGCCCCTGGCCACCACGCAGCCGCTGGATGCGCAGGTGGCCGCGGCGCGCACCGCTGCTCCGGGCAGCCGCATCGGCAGCGTGCTGGTGCGCGGCGACGCCCGGCGCAGCACGCAGGTGATGTTCGAAGACGCCCTGGGCCTGCCCGTGGCGGTGTTCGTGGATCCGTATCGCGGAACCCTGCTGGGGCGCCTGGACGGGAGCAACTGGGCGCCGGGCTGGAGCCGCAAGCTTCACGGCGGCTGGCCACTGGGCAAGGCCGGCAGCTGGCTGCTGGAGCTGGGCGCGTGCTGGATGATCGTGATGGTGCTGACCGGCCTGGTGCTGTGGTGGCCGCGCTCCGGCCGCACGCTGGCGCAGGCACTGTGGCCACGCCTGCGCTCGGGGCCGCGGCTGTTCTGGCGCGAACTGCACGCCTGCGTGGCGGTGTGGTTCTCGCTGGTGATCGTGGTGTTCCTGTTCACGGCGCTGCCGTGGACCAGCTTCTGGGGCGACCAGGTGCTGCGCCCGGTGCAGCGTGCACTATCGCAGCAAGGCCCCGCCGCGGCTGGCTTCGCGCCCGTGTTCGCCGCGGCGCCAGCGGCCCCCCGCGGCGGCGGCGCCTTCACTGCAGGCGATGCTGGCCGACGCGCGTGGCCGCAGCCTGTCCGGTGACCTGCTGTTCCATTTGGTGGACGGACCGCCGGGGGCGGCCGTTTCGGTGCGCACGCTGCAGGCGCGCGCGTCCCTGGACCAGTACGTGCTTTACGATCGCGCCAGCGGCCAGGCACTGCAGTCGGCCCACTGGGAAGACTTCCCGCCGATGGCCAAGGCCGTCGCCACCGGCGTGGACATCCACGAAGGCAGCTTCTTCGGCCGCTTGGGCCCGTGGTTGAACACCGTGTTCGCGACGGCGCTGGTGTGGCTGTCGGTGTCGGGCTTCATGGCCTGGTGGCGGCGAAAGCCCGCCGATGCCCTGGGCGTGCCCGCGCGCGAGCGCACCGCCTGGCCCCGATGGCTCACACTGGCCACGGCCATCGCCTGCCTGGTGCTGCCGCTATTGGCGCTGTCCGCGCTGTGCCTGGCCGTGCTGGACCGCCTGTGGCTCGCGGCCGTGGCCGCTCGTGCGCCCCGCTCTGACGGATAAACCAAGGACCTCGCCAATGCTGCGTACGTTTGTCCTGTTCTGCCTTGCCTCGCTCGCCATCGCCTGCACGCCGCTTGCTGGCCAGGCCGTGGGCGAGCTTCGCCTTGACGATCCCTGGGCGCGCGCGACGCCGCCCGGCTCGTCCGTGTCCGGTGGCTTCCTGACGGTTCGCAACCTGGGCGGGCAGGACGACCGCTTGCTGTCCGTCCGCAGCTCCGCGGCCAGGGAAGTGCAGATCCATGAAGTGCGCGATGACGGCGGCATGATGCGCATGCGCCCGCTGCCCGACGGCCTGGCGGTTCCGGCCGGTGCGTCGGTGGCGCTGCAGCCGGGCGGTTACCACCTGATGTTCATCGATCCCAAGCGCCCGTTCGCCGGCGGCGACGTGGTGGTGGCCACGCTGGTGTTCGAAAAGGCCGGCGACGTGGAAGTTTCTTTCCAGGTGCGCGGCGAAGCGGCGCGTCCCGGCTCCGGCGGCCACGCGCACCACTGACCCGCTAGGGCCGCTCGCGCACCGGCCGCTTGGCCAGCCGGCGCTGCAGCGTTCGGCGGTCCACGCCCAGCAGGCGCGCCGCGGCGGAAATGTTGCCCTGGCATTCCGACAGCACGCGCTGCACGTGCTCCCATTCCTGACGCCGCAGCGTAGCCGGGGCGTCGGGCGGGGCAGCCGGCGGCGGATCGGCGGAATCATCGGCGAACGCCTGCGCCAGGTCGGCCAGCGCAAAGGGTTTGGGCAGGTAGTGGTGTGCCCCGCGGCGGATCGCGTCCACCGCGGTGGCGATGCTGGCGTATCCGGTGGCCAGCACGATGCGCGACCCGGGGCTGCAGGCCACCAGGCCCGCGATCAGCGACAGGCCGTTGTCGGCGCCCAGCTTGAGGTCGAGCACGATGCCGGCGGGCTGAAGGCGCGTGGCGGCCAGCAGCGCGGCCTGCCCGTCGTGCGCCACCGCCGTGGCGACGCCACCCTGCGCCAGCGGGCGCGACAGCACGCGGCAGAAGGCGTCGGCGTCATCCACCAT
>NZ_JAIBFH010000291.1 GCF_019459675.1 Arenimonas sp. | reverse complement strand
TGGCGCGCGGCGCTGGCGCGCTGAGGCGGGGAAGCCGGTGACCGGGCTTGCGAGTTACTACCGCGCCAGCGCGGCGACCGCGCCAACGCACCCACCGCTGTCGGGCACGCGCGAAGCCGCGGTATGCATCGTTGGCGCCGGTTTCGCCGGCCTCAACACCGCGCTGGGCCTGGCCGAACGCGGCCAGCGTGACGTGGTGGTGCTCGAGTCCGATACCGTCGCCCACGGCGCCTCCGGCCGCAACGGCGGCTTTGTTTTCGGTGGTTTTTCACGCGGCGAAGATGCGCTGCTGGCCGAGCTGGGCCCGGTCGCGGCGCGGCGCCTGTACCAGGGCACGCAGGACGCGGTGGACCTGATCCGCGCCCGTATTGCCAGGCACGCGATCGCCTGCCAGTCCACCGACGCCGGTGTGCTTTGGGCGAACTGGTTCCGCGACCCGGCGCCACTGCGGGCGCGGCAGGCGCTGCTGGCCGAGCACTTCGGCACGTCCTGGGACTGGGTGTCGCGTGAACAGCTGGCCGGGCTGGTGACCACCCGGCGCTACAGCGAGGCCCTGTTCGAGCGCAATGCGCTGCACTTCAATCCGCTGGACTACGCGCACGGCCTGGCCCGCGTCGCCGGCGAGTTGGGCGTGGCCCTTCACGAAGGCTCGCCGGCGATCGCGCTGGAGCGGGTGGGGCAGGGCTGGCGGGTGCGGACGCCGCAGGGTGAGGTGCTGGCGAAGCAGGTGGTGCTGTCCTGCGGCGGCTACCTCGCCGGCCTGCGCCGGGACGTGGATGCGGGTGTGCTGTCCATCGCCACCTACGTCATGGTTACCGAGCCGCTGGGCGCACGCCTGGACGACGTCATCCGCACGCGAGCCGCCATTTACGACACACGCTTCGCCTTCGACTACTACCGGGCGCTGCCCGACAGCCGCATCCTCTGGGGCGGCCGCATTTCCGTGCGTGACCGATCGCCGGAGGCGGTGAAGCGCCTGCTGCTGCGCGACCTGCTGAAGGTTTATCCGCAGCTGGAAGGCATCGGCATCGATTTCGCCTGGTCGGGCCTGATGAGCTACGCCCGGCACCAGATGCCCCAGGTCGGCCAGATTGACGAAGGCCTGTGGCTGGGCCAGGCCTTCGGCGGCCACGGCGTTGCCCCCACCACGTTCGCCGGTGAAGTGCTTGCCGCGGCCATTGCCGAGAACGACCCGCGCTGGCGCGAATTCAGCCGCTATGGCCTGGTCTCCGCGCTCAAGCCCGCGGGCTTCCTCGGCGCCCAGCTCAGCTACTGGTGGTACCAGGCGCGCGACGCGTGGCAGGACCGGCGGGAGGGAAGGGCGATATGAGCAGCGATGAATCGACCATCATCAGTTGGGCCGATTTCGAGAAGGTGCACCTGTGCGCCGGCACCGTGCTGCGGGTGGACGAGTTCCCCGAAGCGCGCAAGCCCGCCTGGAAGCTCTGGGTCGACTTCGGTCCACTGGGCGTGCGCAAGACCAGCGCCCAGGTGAAGGCGCTTTACGGCGCGCAGGATCTGGTTGGCCGCCAGATCGTGGGCGTGGTCAATTTCCCGCCCAAGCAGGTCGGCCCGTTCCTGTCCGAGTTCCTGCTGACCGGCTTCCCCACCGAAGACGGCGTCGTCCTGACCACCCTGGAGCGCCCCGTCCCTGACGGCACGCGCCTGGCCTGAGCGCACTCGCTTTCCGCTGACGCCCTGGCGCCGGAGGGGCGCCAAAAAAAACGGGCCCCGAAGGGCCCGTTGCTTGCGTGGGGCCTGGATTAGAGCGACTCGAAAATGCCCGCCGCGCCCATGCCGGTACCGATGCACATCGTGACCATGCCGTACTTGGCCTTGTGGCGCTGCATGCCGTGCACGATGGTGGCCGTGCGGATGGCGCCGGTGGCACCCAGCGGGTGGCCCAGGGCGATGGCGCCGCCCAGCGGGTTCACCTTGCTCGGGTCCAGTCCGCAGGTGCGGATGACCGCCAGGGCCTGCGCCGCGAAGGCCTCGTTGAGCTCGATCCAGTCCATCTGGTCCTGGGTCAGGCCGGCCTGCTTGAGCGCCTTGGGAATGGCCGCGATCGGGCCGATGCCCATCACCTCCGGACGCACGCCGGCCACCGAGAAGCTGACGAAGCGGGCCAGCGGGGTCAGGCCGTATTCCTTGATGGCCTTTTCCGAAGCCAGCATCACCGCGGCCGCACCGTCCGACATCTGCGATGACGTCGCCGCCGTGACGCTGCCGCCGTTGCGGAACACCGGGCGCAGCCTGGCCAGGCCTTCCATGCTGGTGTCGGCGCGCGGGCCTTCGTCGTGCTCCACCAGCAGCTCGCGCAGCTTGATGGCGTTGCTGCCCATCACCGGCTGGCGCGAGATCACCTGGTAGGGCGAGATCTCCGAAGCGAACTCACCGGCGGCCTGCGCGGCCAGCGCCTTGCGGTGCGATTCCACCGCGAACGCGTCCTGGTCTTCGCGGGAAACCTTCCACTCCTCGGCCACCTTCTCGGCCGTGATGCCCATGCCGTAGGCGATCGCGACGTTCTCGTCGCGCGCGAAAACCTGCGGGCTCATGGCCACCTTGTTGCCCATCATGGGCACCATGGACATGGACTCGGTGCCGCCGGCCAGCATCAGGTCGGCGTTGCCCAGGCGGATCTGGTCGGCGGCCATGGCCACGGCCTGCAGGCCCGACGAGCAGAAGCGGTTGATGGTTTGCGCGGCAATCACGTTCGGCAGGCCGGCCAACAGCAGGCCGATGCGCGCCACGTTCATGCCCTGCTCGCCCTCGGGCATGGCGCAGCCGATGATGGCGTCGTCAATGCGGGTCGGGTCGATGCCGGGGACCTGCGCAACCACGGCACGCAGCACGTGGGCGAGCATTTCATCGGGACGGGTGTTGCGGAAAACGCCGCGCGGGGCCTTGCCGACCGGGGTGCGGGTGGCGGCGACGATATAGGCGTCCTGGATTTGCTTGGTCATGGGGTCAGTTCCTCAGCGGCTTGCCGGTCTTGAGCATGTGCAGGATGCGTTCCTGCGTCTTGGGCATCTGGGCCAGCGCGACGAAGTGTTCGCGCTCGAGCTTGAGCAGCCACTCCTCGTCCACCAGTGCGCCGCGGTCGACTTCACCGCCGCACAGCACCGTGGCGATACGGCTGGACACTTCGTAGTCGTGCTCGGAGATGAAGCGGCCCTCGAGCATGTTCACCAGCATCATCTTGAAGGTGGCGATGCCCACGTCGCCGGCCACCTGCACCTGGCGGGCGGGCAGGGCGGGGCGGTAGCCCGACTCGGCCAAGGCCCTGGCCTGCGCCTTGGCCACGTAAAGCAGCTCGTACTGGTTGAACACCACCACGTCGGACTCGCGCGCCAGCTTGAGCTCCTTGGCTTCGAGCGCGGACGCGGACACCTTGCCCATCGCCACGGCTTCGAAGTAGGGCTTGAGTTGGGCGAACACGTCACCGCCCGGGCCCGCGGCCGCCGAAGCGCGCACCGCGATTTCCTTCAGTCCGCCGCCGGCCGGCAGCAGGCCTACGCCCGCCTCGACCAGGCCGATGTAGCTCTCCAGCGCGAACACGGTGCGCGCCGAATGCATCTGGAACTCGCAGCCGCCGCCCAGGGCCAGGCCGCGCACCGCCGCCACCACCGGCACCAGCGCGTACTTGATGCGCTGGCTGGTGGCCTGGAAGGTCTTCACCATCGCCTCGAACTCGTCCACCTTGCCCGCCTGCAGGGACGCCATGGCGCCCGAGAGGTCGGCACCGGCCGAGAACGGATCCTTCGCCTGCCAGATCACCAGGCCCTGGAAATCTTTCTCGGCCAGGTCGATGGCCTGCTGCAGTCCCGCCAGCACGCCGTCGGAAACGGTGTTCATCTTGGACTTGAAGCCCACCACCGCGATGCCGTCACCGTCGTGCCACATGCGCACGGCGTCGGTTTCGAACACGGTGGTGCCGGTCGGCTGGTTTTCACCGAGCACCGGGTCGGGGAAGCGCTGGCGGTTGTAGACGGCCAGGTTCGAGCGCGGCAGCTTGTCATTGTGGGCCGGGCTGAAGCTGCCCTCGGCCGCATGCACGCCGTCGCGGCCGTCGAAGACCCAGTTGGGCAGCGGCGCGCTGGACATGGCCTTGCCGGCCACGATGTCCTCGGCAATCCACTCGGCCACCTGCTTCCAGCCGGCGGACTGCCAGGACTCGAACGGGCCCAGGGCCCAGCCGTAGCCCCAGCGGATGGCCAGGTCGACGTCGCGGGCGGTCTCGGCAATCGAGGCCAGGTGGTAGGCGCTGTAGTGGAACAGGTCGCGGAACATGGCCCACAGGAACTGCGCCTGCGGGTGCTGGCTGGCGCGCAGCTGGGCGAATTTCTCGGCCGGGTTCCTGTTCTTGAGGATGGCCACCACTTCCGGGTCGGCGGCGCCGGTGGCCGGGCGGTAGTCCTGGGCCTTGAGATCAAGCACCACGATGTCCTTGCCCTTCTTCATGAAGATGCCGGCGCCGGTCTTCTGGCCCAGCGCGCCCTTGTCGATCAGGGCCTTGAGCCAGGCCGGGGCGGCGAAGTACTGGTGCCACGGGTCGTCGGGCAGGGTGTCGGCCATCGTCTTGATGACGTGGGCCATGGTGTCCAGGCCGACCACGTCGGACGTGCGGTAGGTAGCCGACTTGGGGCGCCCCAGCAGCGGGCCGGTGAGCGCGTCCACTTCGTCGAAGCCCAGGCCGAAGGCGGCCGTATGGTGCAGGGTCGAAAGGATGGAGAACACGCCGATGCGGTTGCCGATGAAGTTCGGGGTGTCCTTGGCGTAGACGACGCCCTTGCCCAAGGTGGTCACGAGGAAAGTTTCAAGCCCTTCAAGCACTTGCTTGTCAGTCTTCGTGCAAGGGATTAACTCTGCCAGGTGCATGTAGCGGGGCGGGTTGAAGAAGTGCACGCCGCAGAAACGCGACTGCAGCGACTCGGGCAGGACCTCGGCCAGGCCGTTCATGCTCAGTCCCGAGGTGTTCGAGGCCAGGATGGCATGCGGGGCCACATAGGCCTCGATGCGGTCGTAAAGCGCCTTCTTCCAGTCCATGCGCTCGGCGATGGCCTCGATGATCAGGTCGCAGTCCTTGAGCAGGTCCAGGTGCTGGTCATAGTTGGCCGGGGTGATGGCGGCGGCCTTGGACTTGCTGGCGAACGGGGCCGGCGACAGCTTGCCCAGGTTGGCGATAGCCTTGTCGACGATGCCGTTGGGCGGGCCTTCCTTGGCGGGAAGGTCGAACAGGATGGTGTCGACGTCAGCGTTGACGAGGTGGGCGGCGATCTGCGCGCCCATCACGCCTGCACCGAGGACGGCGACCTTGCGGATGCGAAGTTGCGGCATGTCAATGACTCCGTGGGGGAGGCTGGGGAAAGGGTCAGTCGGCCCGGAGGCCGGCAGCGGCGAAGGAAATCAGGGCCTGGGCGGCCTTCTCACAGTGGGTCTTCTCGGACACGCCGGTGGGCCGCTTGATCAGGCCGAAATCAGCCATGGCGTAGGTCAGTGCACCGGCGGTGAAGTCCAGGCGCCAGTAAAGGTCTTCCTTGGCCAGGTGGGGTGCGGCGGCGCCGATGGCCTTGGCGAACTCGCGCAGCACGTGGCCATAGTTGTCGGACAGGAATTTGCGCAGGCGGTCGTTCTTTTCGGCGAAGGCGCGGGCCAGCACGCGCACGAAGGCCGAGCCGCCGTGGCGGTCGATGGTCAGGGCCAGGGGCGGCTCGATGAAGGCGGCCAGGATGGCCTCCAGGTCGCCCGGGCGCTCTTCCTGGGCCAGCTTGAGCTGGGCCAGGCGGCGCTCGCTCATCTCGTCCATGCGGCGCCGGAAGACCTCGTTCACCAGGTTTTCCTTGCTGCCGAAGTGGTAATTGACCGCCGCGATGTTGACGTCGGCCCGGCTGGTCACCTGGCGCAGGGACGTGCCCGCGAAGCCGTGCTGGGCGAACAGTTCTTCGGCGGCGCCGAGGATGCGTTCCTTGGTGTTGAAGTGGGTCGTGGTCATGGCCGGCCAGCGCTCGATTCAAACGGATGTTGGTGAGTGTAGCGCCGCCAGCGTGACAGTCAAATGTACGATTGAATCAATTGACCGAACGTCCCGCCCCTACGGAACCGGTCTGCCGAACCGGCCATACCTGCGGAAGTTCACAGGGATGGACGCTAAACCCCCGATTGGATGGGGAATTGTGTTAAATTCACGAGCTCCCAAACCCCTAGAACCCACGGAGTTACACCATGGCGCTGGAGCGCACCATTTCCATCATCAAGCCCGACGCGGTCGCCAAGAACGTCATCGGCGAAATCTATTCCCGCTTCGAGAAGGCCGGCCTGAAGGTCGTCGCTGCCAAGATGAAGCACCTCTCGCGCAAGGAAGCCGAAGGTTTCTACGCCGTGCACCGCGAGCGTCCGTTCTTCAACGCGTTGGTCGAGTTCATGATCTCCGGCCCGGTGATGATCCAGGTGCTGGAAGGCGAGAACGCCATGCAGGTCAACCGCGACCTGATGGGCGCCACCAATCCGAAGGACGCCGCGCCGGGCACCATCCGCGCCGATTTCGCGCAGTCCATCGACGCCAACGCCGTGCACGGTTCGGACAGCACGGAGAATGCCGCGATTGAAACCGCGTACTTCTTCGCCGCCACCGAGCTTTGCCCGCGCTGAGCCAATGACGTCGTGAACGAGCTTCCGGACAAGTCCATCCCGCTGCTGGTAAACCCGGCGCTGGGCACTCTCGCGCCGGCCGAGCCGGCGCGGGTGAACCTGTTCGACCTCGATCGCGAGGGGCTGGAACGCTTCTTCGCCGAAACCCTCGGCGAGAAGCGCTTCCGCGCCCACCAGCTGATGAAGTGGATGTACCACCAGCACGTCACCGATTTCTCGCTGATGACCGACGTGGGCAAGGCGCTTCGCAGCAAGCTCGAAGACAACTGCGAAATCCGCCCGCCCAACGTGGTGCTGGACAAGGGCTCCACCGACGGCACGCACAAGTGGCTGCTGGGCATGGACACGTCCAACGCCATCGAGGCCGTGTTCATTCCCGACAAGGGCCGCGGCACGCTGTGCGTGTCCAGCCAGGTCGGCTGCGGCCTGAACTGCCAGTTCTGCTCCACCGCCACCCAGGGCTTCAACCGCAACCTGTCCACCGCCGAGATCATCGGCCAGGTGTGGACCGCGTCGAAGCATCTCGGCAACAAGACCCACATGCACCGCAAGCTCACCAACGTCGTGATGATGGGAATGGGCGAACCGCTGCTGAACTTCGACAACGTCGTGCGCGCGATGAGCCTGATGCGCGACGACAACGGCTTCGGCCTGGCCAACAAGCGCGTCACCCTGTCCACCGCCGGCCTGGTGCCGATGATCGACAAGCTTTCCGAGGTCAGTGACGTGTCGCTGGCGGTGTCGCTGCATGCCCCCGACGACGACCTGCGCACCGAACTGGTGCCGCTGAACAAGAAGTACCCGATTGCCGAACTGCTAGACGCCTGCGTGCGCTATGCGCTGCGCAAGCCGCGCATTTCGATCACGTTCGAATACACCATGATGAAGGGCGTCAACGACAAGCCCGAACACGCGCGCGCGCTGGCCAAGCTGATGCGCAAGTTCGACGCGCAGGTGCAGCGCGACGACGCGGCCAAGGTCAACCTGATCCCGTTCAACCCCTTCACCGGGACCCGTTTCGAAAGGTCGGAAGAGTCCGACATCCGCACTTTCCAGAAGATCCTGCTCGACCAGAAGGTGCTCACGATGGTCCGCCGCACCCGCGGTGACGACATCGACGCGGCCTGTGGCCAGCTCAAGGGCCAGGTGATGGACCGCACGCGGCGCCAGTCCGAATTCAAGCGAAAGCTCGAACAACAGGGGATCAACGATGCGGCATGACGCCATGCGCCACCTTTGCCTTGCCGCCGCCATCGCCCTGGCCGCCGGCTGCGCCACCGGGCCCGGAACGAGCGATCCCGGCGCGAAGCAGTCCGCCGCCCTGCATTCGGCCATGAGCAACAAGGGCCAGGCCAACCTCAGCCTGGCCCAGAGCTACCTGGCCTCGGACCGGCTGGAATACGCCATGGACCGCGCCAACCGCGCGCTCCGCAGCGACCCCAACTCGGCCGACGTGCAGGTGGTGCTGGGCATGATCCGCGAGAAGCTCGACGACGGCGCACGTGCCGGCGAGCACTACGCGCGGGCGGCGAAACTGGCCCCGGATACGGGTCACGTGCTCAATGTCTATGCCATCTGGCTGTGCCAGGAAGGCAATGCGGCCGGTGCGGACGAGCTGTTCGCACGTGCGGTGAAGGACGTGTTCTACAAGAACAAGGAACTGGCCTACTTCAACGCCGCCAAATGCGCGCAGCAGGTGGGGCAGGCCGACAAGGCGGCGCAGTACCTTCGCCAGGGCATCGAGCTGGCGCCGACGAATCCGGCGCTGCTCGAGCGAATGGCGGAACTGCAGCTGCAGCGCGGCGACTACATGAGCGCCCGCGCGTTCTACCAGCGCCGCGAGGCCGTGGGCACGCCCACCGCCGCCCTGGTCGAGCTCGGTGCCCGCATTGAAGACGCCGCGGGCGACCGCGCCGCCGCCGCACGCCACCGCCAACGCCTCCAGGACGAATTCCCGGTCCAGGAGCCAACGTCGCCCGCCACGGAGGGGTCGTTCCAGCCATGAGCACTGAAGTCATCCAGGACGTGTTGTTCCACGACCCTATCGGCATGCGTCTGCGGCGCGGGCGCGAGGCGGCCGGCCTGAGCATGGAACAGGTGGGGCAGCAGCTGAAGCTGCCGGTGGCGATCGTCCAGGCCATGGAGCTCGACGACTGGCCGCGCCTGGGCGCGCCCATTTACGTGCGCAGCTACCTGGGCAGCTACCTGCGCCTGGTCGGCCTGCCGGCGGAATTGGCCGAGCAGGCGGCGCAGACCAAGCCGACGCCGCAGCTGGTGGCCATGGGCTCGAGCTCACGGCTGCGCCACGCCCTCAACAGCGCGGTGCGCAACGGTGTCTACCTGGTGATGACCGGTCTGTTGGTGGTGCCCGTGTACTTCGCCGCCCGCTACTACCAGCACCAGAACCCGCCCCAGGTGCTCACCCTGGAAACCAGCCCCGACATGGTGCAGGCCCAGGCATCGGCCGCCGTTGCGCCCAGCGAAGTGGCCTTCGACGCGACCGACACCGCTCTGCCTCTGGCTTCTGACGCGGCGGACGCCGTGGCGCCGGGCAGCACCACCGCCGCGGCCCCGCAGGCCACCCCCGCCCAGGACCCTGCACCGATGATGGCCTCGATGGCGCCGTTCCCCAAGAAGGGCGCGCCGTCGGACGGCCTGGTGCTGCGCTTCAAGGCCGAAAGCTGGGTCGAAGTGCTGGATGCACAGGGTGCACGCGTCGAGCGAGGCCTGGTCGAGGCTGGCGCCGAACGCCGTTATGCCGCCGGACAGGTGGGCCACATTACGCTGGGCAACTCCGAAGCGGTGGACGTGAGCTTCGCGGACAAGGCGCTTGACCTGGCGCCTTACCGCACCGCGAACGTCGCCCGGTTTACGGTATCCTCTGCGGGCAAACCCGCGCCTGCGGGCGACTGACCCCGGGCGTAGCGCCAGCGGTGTCCCCACCACCCCGTCCGCGCCATCGCGTGGACCTGAAGAAGTAATCCATGGACGAGATTGACGAATACGAACAGGGCGAACGCGTTCGCGCCTGGCTGCGCAACAACGGCTCTTCGCTGATTGGCGGCATTGCCCTTGGCCTGGCGGCTTTGGGTGGCTGGCAGTGGTGGCAGGTCCAGCAGGACCAGAAGCTTGTGGACGCCGCGGCCGAATACCAGGCCTTCAACACTGCCATCGACGCCAAGGACGACACCAAGGCCGGCGCCCACGCCGCCTCGCTTTCCCAGTCGTTCCCCGACTCGCCGTACCCGGTGCTGGCGGCGATGCGCCGGGCCGAGCTGCTGCACACGCAGGGCAAGGACGACGAGGCGCTGAAGGTGCTCGATGCCGCACAGGGCGCAAAGGCCGACCCGCTGCTGGTCGAACTGGCCCAGCTGCGCGCTGCGCGCCTGCTGTCGTCCATGGCCCGGCACGAAGATGCCATCAAGCGCCTGGACGCCATCTCCGACACGTCCTTCCCGGCGCTTGCCGCGGAAACCCGCGGTGACGCCGAGCTGGCCCTGGGCCGCCGCGATGCCGCCCGCGCCGCTTACGAAAAGGCGCTTGCTTCGCTGGACGTCGCCGCCCCGACCCGTCCGATGGTCGAAATGAAACTTACCGATGCGGGCGGCTCGCCGAACGCACAGCCGGAGACCTGAACGCATGTCGCTTCGCACCCTGATCCTCGCCCTGGTGCTCGTCCTCGCCACCGGCTGCACCACCGTCAAGGGCTGGCTGAGCGACGACAAGGCCAAGGCCATCGCGCCGGCCGCGCTGGTGGACATCAACGCCACGATCTCGCCGAAGGCCAGCTGGACGGTCAATCTGGGTGACAACCAGGCCAAGCTGGGGCTGCGTCAGCGCCCCGCCATCGAAGGTGACCGTGTCTTCGTCTCCAACGATTCGGGCCGCGTGCTGGCCATCGACATCAACTCCGGCGACACGCTGTGGGATTCGGAAGTTGTAAAAACCGGCAAGCAGGGCAGCCGGCTGTTCTTCTGGCGGCGCAAGGCCACCGAGGCTGGCCTGACCGGCGGCCCGGGCGTCGGCGCTGGCCTGGTGGTGGTGGGTGGCCGCAACGGCGAAGTCGTGGCCCTGGACGCAGAAACCGGCGCCGAGCGCTGGAAAACCACCGTGACCTCGGAAGTCATTTCCGCGCCGCTGGTGCACGCGGGCCTGGTCATCGTGCGCAGCGGCGACGGCCGCACCTTCGGCCTGGATGCCGCGGACGGCACCCGCAAGTGGGTGTTCGACCGCAGCCTGCCCAACCTGAGCGTGCGCGGCAACGGTTCGCCCGTTGCCGGCGGCGAACTGGTGTTCGTGGGCTACGACGACGGCGCGGTGATCGCGCTGCGCGCGGCCGACGGCCTGCGCGCCTGGGAACAGCTGATTGCCCAGCCCGATGGCCGCAACGAGCTCGAGCGCCTGGCGGACGTGGACGGTGAAATCCAGGTCGGGCTGTCCGAACTGTATGCCACCAGCTTCCGCGGCCAGACCATGGCGATTTCGCTTGCCGACGCACGCCCGCTCTGGACCCGTGACGTGGGCAGCTATGGCGGCCTGGGCCTGGCGGCCGACAAGGTGGTGGTGGCCGACAACAACGGCACCGTCTGGGCGCTGGACCGCGCCGGCGGCACCGCCATGTGGAAGCAGGAAGTCCTGGCGCGTCGCTGGCTGACCACGCCGGCGGTGCAGGGCAATTTCGCCGTGGTCGGTGACGTCCAGGGCTACCTGCACTGGATCAATCTCGACAACGGCCAGATCGAAGGCCGCGTGCGCGCCGATCGTTCGGCCATCCTGGCAACGCCGCAGGTGTCGCCAACCGGCACCCTGGTGGTGCTGACCTCGGACGGCGAGCTCAAGGCGTACCCGCAGCCGTAAGCATCCCGGCCGCGGCCCGCGAGGGCTGTCGGTCACCGCGTCCCACCCTGGGGTGGGGCGCTTCGCCGCCCCGCCCCCGCCCGCGGGGTGGGGGCGGCCGCGGCGG
>NZ_JAIBFH010000289.1 GCF_019459675.1 Arenimonas sp. | reverse complement strand
CTGTCGCTGGGCCTGGCCTCGTCGCTGCGCTACGGCGAAAACCCGCACCAGCGCGGCGCGCTTTACATCGAGAAGGACGCGCCCCAGGGCATCGTCGCCACCGCGCGCTTCCTGCAGGGCAAGGAGCTGAGCTACAACAACCTGGCCGATGCCGACGCCGCGCTGGAATGCGTGAAGGCCTTCGATGCCCCGGCCTGCGTGATCGTCAAGCATGCCAACCCCTGCGGCGTCGCCGTGGCCGCCGACCTCATGACGGCCTACGACCGCGCCTTCGCCGTGGACCCGACGTCGGCCTTCGGCGGCATCATCGCCTTCAATCGAGAACTCGATGCCGCCACCGCGGCCGAGATCCTCAAGCGCCAGTTCGTGGAAGTGGTGCTGGCGCCGTCCATCGCCGCCGATGCGCTGCCGCACTTCGCCAAGAAGGCAAATGTCCGTGTCCTCGCCTGCGGCGAGCTGCGCGCGGCCTCGGGCTATGAATACAAGCGCATCGCCGGCGGCCTGCTGGTGCAGGACGCCGACACCGACGCGCTCACCGCCGCCGACCTCAAGATCGTCTCGAAAGTGGCGCCGACCGAGGCGCAGCTGCGCGACCTGCTGTTCGCGTGGAAGGTGGCGATGTACGTCAAGTCCAACGCCATCGTCTACGCCCGCGACCTGCAGACCATCGGCATCGGCGCCGGCCAGATGAGCCGCGTGGTCAGCGCCAAGATCGCCGGCATCAAGGCCGACGAGGCCGGGCTGGTGGTGCCGGGCTCGGTGATGGCGTCCGACGCCTTCTTCCCGTTCCGCGACGGCATCGACGCCGCCGCGGCCGCCGGCATCGCCGCGGTGATCCAGCCGGGCGGCTCGATGCGCGACGCCGAAACCATCGCCGCCGCCGACGAAGCCGGCATGGCGATGGTGTTCACCGGCCGCCGCCACTTCCGCCACTGATCCGCCCCGATGATCCGCAAGCCCGCCAGCGCCAGCGCCACGCCTTCGCCTCGCCGCGGCCTGCCCTGGCTGGCGTGGGCGGTGCTGGTGCTGGGCGGCGCGGTGATCGCCGGCGCCGTGTGGCTCTACCTGCGGGTACCGCCCATCGGGCCGATCGAGCTGGCCAGCCGGGCCGTGGTGGCCGAATTCCAGCGCGGCTTGCCGCGCGACTACGGCAACGGCCTGGTGCTGGAGTCGGTGTCGCTGCAGGGCACGCAGATCGTGATGCTGATCCGCAGCACCCGGCTGGGCCTGGACGCCGCGGCGCGCAACAAGCTTCGCTTCGAACAGGCGCGGCGGGACGAGAAGGCGCTGATGCTGCCCTTCTGCGCCAACCCCGACGTGCGCGCCCTGCTCGACCAGGGCATCACCCTCCGCCGCCGCTACCTCGACACCCAGGGCCGGCTTTTCTTCGACATCACGCTGGCGGCAAGCGATTGCCGGCCGGGCGGGCCGGGCGCGTGAGCGTGCCGGCGAACTCACGGGGCACCACGGCATGAAGGTTCTGGTCATCGGTTCGGGCGGGCGCGAGCACGCGCTGGCGTGGAAGCTGTCGCAGTCGTCGCGCGTCAGCGAAGTCATCGTCGCCCCCGGCAACGCCGGCACGGCCATGGAGCCGCGCTGCCGAAACGCGGCCGTGCAGGCCACCAACATCGCCGGCCTGCTGCAGCTGGCGGCCGACGAAGGCATCGCCGTCACCGTGGTCGGCCCCGAGGCGCCGCTGGTGCAGGGCGTGGTGGACGCCTTCCGCGCCGACGGCCGCCGCATCTTCGGGCCCAGCGCCGCCGCCGCGCAGCTCGAGGGCAGCAAGGCCTTCGCCAAGGACTTCCTGGCCCGCCACAACATCCCCACCGCCTACTACGCCGTGTTCGAAGACACCGCGCTGGCGCTGCAGCACGTGCGCGACCACGGCGCCCCGATCGTCATCAAGGCCGACGGCCTGGCCTCGGGCAAGGGCGTGGTGGTGGCGATGACGGTCGAGGAGGCCGAGGCGGCCATCGTGCACATGCTCGACGGCCAGGCCTTCGGCGGCGCCGGCGCACGCGTGGTGATCGAGGAATTCCTGCAGGGCGAGGAAGCCAGCTTCATCTCGATGGTGGACGGCCGCACCGCCCTGCCCATGGCCACGTCGCAGGACCACAAGCGCGTGGGCGACGGCGACACCGGCCCCAACACCGGCGGCATGGGCGCGTACTCGCCGGCGCCGGTGGTGACGCCGGAAGTGCACGAGCGCGTGATGCGCGAAGTGGTGGAACCTACCGTGCGCGGCATGATCGCCGACGGCGTGCCGTTCACCGGCTTCCTCTACGCCGGCCTGATGATCTCGGCCGACGGTTCGCCCAGGGTGATCGAATACAACGTGCGCTTCGGCGACCCGGAAACCCAGCCGGTGATGCTGCGCCTGCGCAGCGACCTGATGGACCTGGTGGACGCCGCCATCGACGGCCGCCTGCACGAAGTGCAGGCCGACTGGGACGCGCGCCCGAGCCTGGGCGTGGTGATGGCCGCCGAGAACTACCCGGACACGCCGCGCATGGGCGACGTGATCAGCGGCCTGGGCGCCAATCCCGGCTACGGCGCCAAGGTCTTCCACGGCGGCACTGCGCTGCGCGACGGCAAGGTGGTCACCGCCGGCGGCCGCGTGCTGTGCGCCTGCGCGATGGGCGAAACCGTGGCCGAGGCGCAGCAGCGCGCCTACCTGGCCGTGGCCAACATCGACTGGGACGGCGAGTTCCATCGCCACGACATCGGCTGGCGCGCGATCGCCCGCGAACGCGGCCACTGACCCCTTTTTGTCCGGGCGCTGGTAGGCTCCGGGCATCGCTTCCGGGGGACCCATGGCCCACAACCAGTTCGAGCTGCTGAAACAGCGGCGCTTCCTGCCGTTCTTCCTCACCGCGGCGCTGGGCGCGTTCAACGACAACGTGTTCCGCAACGCCATGCTGGGGCTGATCATCGCCCTGGGCCTGAGCAACGACCAGGTGGCGCTGTATTCCAACCTGGCGCCGGCGCTGTTCATCCTGCCCTACTTCCTGTTTTCGGCCACCGCCGGGCAGATCGCCGAGAAGTACGAGAAGGCGGCGCTGATCCGCATCACCACCGCGATGGAAATCGCCATCATGTCGCTGGCCGCCGTGGGCTTCGTCATGGGCTGGCCGGCGCTGCTGCTGGTGGTGCTGTTCCTCACCGGGATGCAGTCGACCCTGTTCGGGCCGGTGAAGTATTCGATCCTGCCGCAGGTGCTCAAGCCCGAGGAGCTGACGGGCGGCAACGGCCTGATCGAGATGATCACCTCGCTGTCGATCCTGCTGGGCATGATCACCGGCATCGTGCTGCTGATGAACGCCGAGTCGGGGCCGATGTACGCCGCGGCGGCCGTGATCGCGCTGGCCATCGTGGGCCACCTGGTCAGCCGCGCCATCCCGCGCGCGCCGGCCGGCGCACCCGACCTTAAGATCAGCTGGATCCCGGTGAAGGAAACGCTGGGCGTGATGCGGCTGATGCGCAAGCAGAAGTCGGTGCGCAACTCGGTGCTGGGCATTTCCTGGTTCTGGTTCGTGGGCACGGCGCTGTCGGCCCAGCTGCCCAACTATGCCGAGCTGCACCTGGGCGCGGCCGACGGCAACCTCAGCGTCTATCTGCTGTGCCTGGCGCTGTTCTCGGTGGGCACGGGCGTGGGCTCGCTGATGTGCGAGAAGCTTTCAGGCCGCACCGTCGAGATTGGCCTGGTGCCCATGGGCGCACTGGGCATCACCGCGTTCGCGCTGGACCTCTACTTCGCGCGCAGCGGCCTGGCGCCGGTGGGCGGCCTGGACGCCGGCAGCTTCATCGCCCAGCCCGGCAGCCTGCGCATCATGTTCGACCTGACGATGATCGGCATGTTCGCCGGCTTCTTCGTGGTGCCGCTGTTCGCGCTGGTGCAGAGCCGCACCCCGGGCGACGAGCTGTCGCGCGTGATCGCCGCCACCAACGTGCAGAACGCGGTGTTCATCGTGGCCGCGGCCATGGGCAGCCTGCTGGTGCAGCAGAAGCTGGGCTGGTCGATCCCGCAGGTGTTCCTGGCGGTGGCGATCATGAACGCCATCGTGACGATCTGGATCTTCTCGATCGTGCCCGAGTTCTTCATGCGCTTCCTGGCCTGGATCTACGTGCGCCTGCTGTACCGCGTGCGCTCGGTAGGCATCGAAGAACACGTTCCCGACGAAGGCCCGGCGCTGCTGGTGTGCAACCACGTCAGCTACATGGACGCGCTGATCATCAGCGCCTCGGTGCCGCGGCCGATCCGCTTCGTCATGTATTACAAGATTTTCCAGGTGCCGGTGATGAGCTGGATCTTCCGCACCGCCAAAGCCATCCCCATCGCCGGCGCGCGCGAAGACCCGGCCATGATGCAGCGGGCCTTCGACGAAGTGGACGCCGCGCTGGCCGCGGGCGAGCTGGTGTGCATCTTTCCCGAGGGCGCACTGACCAAGGACGGGCAGATCGCGCCGTTCAAGAGCGGCATGGAAAAAATCCTCGAGCGGCGCGCGGTGCCGGTGGTGCCCATGGCGCTCAAGGGCATGTGGGACAGCATGTGGAGCAAGCAGGGTTCGCGCCTGCGCCGCCTGCGCCTGCCGCGCCGCTTCCGCGCCCGCATCGAAGTGGTGGCCGTGCCCGCCGTGCCCGGCGAAACCGCCACCGCCGAAGCGCTCGAGGCCACGGTGCGCCAGCTGCGCGGCGACCAGGCCTAGCGCGGGGTTCGGGCAGCGTTCTTGCCGCGGATGACGCGGCAAAACGCCATCAGCCGCGGCGCCAGGCGTCGGAGTGCGGCAGCTTGGCGCGCGCCTCGGGCGAGGCGTAGTAGCGGGTCAGCCCGCAGTCGGCGCAAACCGCGATGGTGAACTTTGCAGCGCTGAAGAAACCACCCAGCCCCGCCAGGTAGTTCGGCGCGTAGCCGCCGCCGGCGCTGATGCCGCCCTGTCGGTAGACGCGGGTGCCGTCACATTCGGGGCAGGTGTTGTCGGACTTCATGCATTCGGTTCCAGGAGAGGGTGGGGCCGCGGCCTTCAGATCGCCCAGCCGGCCAGAACCAACAGCGCCAGCACGCCCAGCCACAGCAGCAGGATGCGCCAGACCAGGCTCATCGCGTCGCGCAGCTCCAGCAGATCGGGCGCTTGCGCGGGGCCATCGACGGCATAGGCGTCTTCTTCGGCCAGCTCGCTGGCGACGCTGGCGCGCGCGGCGGCGTCCAGGAAGCCGGGCTCGAGGCGGATGCCCTGCGCGTGCCAGTCTCGCCAGGCGCTCAACACGCGGTCGAAGTCGGCCGCCAGGGCCAGCGCGAACGTCATCAGCTGCGCCACCGGCCAGTTCAGCACCGCCAGGGTGGTGCGGGCCAGGCCGCGCTGGCCTTCGGGCAGGCTGCGGCGCGCTTCGCCCTGGGCGCACAGCGAAATCAGCCGGTAGCCCAGCGCACCCACCGCACCCGCCACCAGGAACCAGAACAGCACGCCGAACCAGCGCCACAGCGCGCAGCGGAACACCGCGGCCACCAGCGTGGGGCCTTCCACCACGGGCTCGCCGCCCTCGGGGAACAGCGCCACGGCGGCGGCGCGGCGGGCCTCCGGGCCGGTGGCCTCGATCACTTCTTCCACGTCCAGGCTCAGGTCGCGCGGGCCCCAGGCGTACAGCAGGGCCAGCAGCGCGAAGCCGAACGCGGGCAGGCCGTACCAGGCGTCGTCGATCAGGAACTGGGCGGCGCCCACGGCCGCCAGCGGCAGGCCGACGGCCACCAGCAGGCCAACCCGGTTGGGCCATCCGCCGCCGGTTTGCCGGCCCAGCCAGTGCAGCCAGCTGATGAACCAGTCGTAGCGGCGCAGCGACGGCAGCGACGGGAACACGTGCCCCAACAGGAGCGTAACGACGACGGCGATGAGCGCGGCGGACATGGCCTGATTCTATCCCCGAAATCCGTCTTCGCCGCAGCCTCAGCCGACCGGCTGGAACCCGTCGCCCGCGTGCGGGCGCGCCTGCGCCATCCAGTCGTCGATCAGCCAGCGTGCAATCGACATCCGCGGCGACAGCTGCAGCTCACCCGAGGCCACGGCGGACTCGATGTCGGACAGGCTGAACCAGCGGGCCTGTTCCAGCTCATCGCCCACCGAAGGTTCCAGCGGCAGCGCCTGGGCGTGGAAGCCCACCATCAGCGCGGCCGGGAACGGCCAAGGCTGGGACGCGGCGTAGGTACTTTCCAGCACGGGCACGCCGGCCTCCTCCATCACCTCCCGGGCCACGGCCTGTTCCAGTGATTCACCGGGCTCGACGAATCCGGCCAGCACGCTCCAGCGCTTTTCCGGCCAGCTGGCCTGGCGGCCCAGCAGCAGGCGCTGGCCGTCGCTGACCGCGACGATGATCGCCGGGTCGGTGCGCGGGTAGTGTTCCAGGCCGCAGTTGCCGCAGCGGGCGCAGTAACCGCTTTTGCACAGGCCCAGGGCGTGGCCGCAGCCACCACAGAAGCGGTTGCGCTGCTGGCAGTGCAGCAGCGCGCGGGCCTGGGCCAACGCGGCGGCGTCCAGCGCCGGCCACAGGTGCGCGGCCGACCGCAGGTCCAGGCGACCGGTCATGGGCTCGGGCAGGATTTCGTGCGGCAGGGCAAACCAGGCACCGTCGTCGGACAGGCCCAGGAAGCTGGCCGCGTCGGGCATTTCGGCCATCAGCTGGGAGCCGATGAGGAACTCGGGCGCCTCGGCGGTGCCATGGAAACGGGCGTTGCCGTCCAGGTCCAGCACCAGCACGCGGGCGCGGGCCCAGCGCACCCGGAGGTCGTCCGGGCGCTCGCGCATCAGTTCGGAACGGTCTAGCCCGGGACCACGGAAGGCGTAGCCCGGCGGCGTGGCGCCCATGCCCGGTTCAGGCCGAGAAGCTGCTGCCGCAGCCGCAGGTGGTCTTGGCGTTGGGGTTGCGGATGACGAACTGCGCGCCCTGCAGGCTTTCGCGATAGTCCACTTCCGCGCCCATCAGGTACTGCAGGCTCAGCGGGTCCACCAGCAGGGTGACCCCGTCGCGGTTGAGCGCCAGGTCGTCTTCGGACTGCTGTTCGTCGAACTCGAAGCCGTACTGGAAGCCCGAACAGCCGCCGCCGCTGATGAAGACGCGAAGCTTCAGGCCCGGGTTGCCCTCTTGGGCAATGAGGGATGCAACCTTGGCGGCCGCGGCGGACGTGAACTCGAGCGGTGCGTCGAGCTGCTGGTAGCTGGGATGCATTTCCATGGTGGCAAAGATGGGCGCTCCGACCCCCGTATTCAAGCGCTCTGTGCTTCGGCCTTGGCCTTCACGCGCGGCCCGGCCGGCGTTTCGGGGCCGGTGAGCTGCGCCAGCGGCGCGTCGGCGTGGATCAGGCGGCCGGTGATCATCGCGCCGGCGGCCATCTCCACCACCTTGTAGTGGATGTTGCCGTTCACGCGCGCGTGGGCCGCCAGCTCGATCCGCTCGCTGGCGTGGACGTCGCCGGTCATGCGGCCGCTGATCACCACCACCGGCGCGCGGACCTCGCCTTCGATGTGGCCATTGTCGGCGATGGTGATCACCGCGGCCGTGCCGTCGTCGGCGGTGACCTTGCCGTGGATGGTGCCTTCCACGTACAGGCCGCCGGTGAAGCTGATGTCGCCGCGGATGACGGCGTGCGGACCGATCAGGGTTTCCACGGCGTGGCCACTGCGGGGGGATTTCTTCTTGTCGCCCATGCCTAACATCTCATTCTCCTCATGGCGCCTGGGCCTGCCAGGGAAAGGCCTGGTCCACGGTGCTGCCGTCGGCGCGCAGCTGCACGCGGACGCGTTGGGGGGTAAAGCCCTCGGGCAGCACGACGCTGCCCTCGAGCTGCTGGAAATAGCGGAACGAAAACGGCTGTCCGGGTGCGCCCGGCTTCTGCAGCAGGTCTTCCCAGCGCAGGCTGCGCAGGCGGCCGTCGCTGACGCCTTCCACGGACACCCGGGCCTCGCCCTTGCTGATGGCGCCGCGGTTGAGGTTCTGGGTGAGGGTGACGGTGTAGCGCCACGTGCCGCCTTCCTCGGGCGTGAACACCGCCTCGTGCACCGACAGGCCTCGGCGCTGGCCGGTGGCGCCCACCAGGCGCTCGTAGAAGGCGACGTCGGCGCGCAGGCCCGACACTTCCTCTTCGCGCTCGGCCAGGCTGGCCTGCACCTCGGTGTTGGCGCTGCGGCTGATCTGGTCGCTGCGGCGCAGGGTGGCGACCTGTTGGCGAAGCTGCTTCACCAGCGCCTCGGCCTGGGCCGCCCGCTTGGTGTTCAAGGTCAGGCTTTCCTGGGCCTTGGACAAGCCGGGCGCGGCGCGCATGGTGGCCCAGGAATACACGGCCACCAGGCTCAGCAGCCACAGCCCCAGGCCCACCGCCAGCAGCACGCGGGCGTGCGGCCGGTGCGGCACGATCACGAAGCGGGGCTTGTCGGGCGCGGGCGTGCTCATCGGGGCGGCGGGGGCCGGTGAAGTGAGGGGACCATGAATAAGGCCGTGCGGCGAGGGCCAGCGTCAAGGCGCGGCATCACTATACTGTGAACTGCGTCACCCTCCGGGAACCCGCCATGACCGAAGCACATATTTTCGCCCTGGGCCTGGCCCTGGCCTGCCTGGCCGGCGTCCGCGCCTACTTCACCGTGTTCGGCGTGGGCCTGGCCGGCCTGATGGGCTGGGTGGACCTGCCCAGCGCGCTGCAGGTCACCACGTCGCCCTGGGTGATGGTGACCGCCGGCGCTTTGGCTGCGGTGGAGTTCAGCGCCGACAAGATCCCCGGCGTGGACTCGGGCTGGGACCTGCTGCAAACCCTGGCACGCGTGCCGGCCGGCGCCTTCCTGGCCGCGGCCACCCTGTCCGACGACGGCCAGCTGGGCGGCGGCGCGCTGGCGCTGGGCGCGGGCGCCGCCATGACCACCCATGTCATCAAGGCCAGCACCCGCGCCCTGATCAACGCCTCGCCCGAGCCACTGTCGAACTGGACCGCGTCGCTGGGCGAGGACGCCGCGTCCCTGGGCGCGCTGGCGCTGGTGTTCTCGCACCCGCTGCTGGCGCTGGGCCTGCTGCTGGCGATGCTGTTGGCGATTGCCGGGGGCGTGTTCTTCCTGGCGCGCTGGTTGCTGCGCCGCGGGGCGCCGGGGAAGCCGGCCGGCATGGCGAACGGCGCGTGAACCCGGCCGCGGCTGTCCGCTGAAACACGCGATCGTCGTTGGAGGGCTTACATGACCGATGACCGCCTGACAGCCGTGGGTGCGGGGGGCATAATCCAAGGCCAACCGGGGGCCATCCGATGAATCCGCACGACGAGTCCAGACTCGCCGAACACCGCCACGCCTTCCTGCGCCTGCTGCCAAGGCGCGTGGAAATGATTGGCCGGCGCCTGCACCGTTTCCTGCAGGACGGCTGGGACATCAATGGCCTTTCGCTGATGCACCACGACGCCCGCTGGCTGGGCGAAGCCTGCACGCGCCATGGCCTGGACGCGGCCGCCGGCCACTTCGCGCAGATGCACGCGCTGCTGGGCGACACGCTGGAACACCAGTCCCTGCCCGACCCGAGCCTGGGCGAGCGCCTGTGGCATCTGGTCGAGGACATCGGCGACGCCGTGCCCACCAGCGCCGAGCCCGGCACCGAGAACAATGTCCCGCGCCAGTCCAACCACGGCGGTCGCGGCGAAATCCCGCCTGCCAACTATTGGCGCCGCTGGGGCGACGACGCCCCCGCCGCGCGCGCCGCGGTCATCGTTGAACCGATGGAGCCCGAGCCTGCGCCGCCCGAGCCCGCCGCCGCGCCAGAGCCCGCCATGCCGCCTGCGCCCACCACGTCCGCCGCCAGTCCGAAAGCCAGGCCCGAGCCGGCAGCCGCCAGCCCGGCGCCGGCTCGTGCCGAGGCCCCGCCCGCACCCGTGGGGGCCGGCATCCGCGTCTACCACCTCACCGACTACGGCCCGCTGTCGCTCGAGCTCGACCAGCGCATGGAGGCACTGGGCTACGAAGTAGAGCTGCTGGAGAGCGCCGACGAACTGCGCGAACTGCTGGGCGCCCTGCCGGCCCACCTGACCCTGGTGGACGCGGCGTTCAGCGACCAGCTCGAGGCCATCGGCCAAGCCGTGCGCGACACGCGCGCGCGCAGCAACCAGCGGCTTCTGCTGGTGGCGCTTTCGCAGGCCGACGACATCAACCTGCGCCTGACGGCCAGCCGCGCCGGCGTGGACTCGCTGGTGGTGGACCCCAACGGCGCGTCCGACGTGCTGCGCCGGCTGTCGCTGCTGCTCGACCCGGGCAGCGAGGCGCCCTATCGCATCCTGATAGTGGAAGACGACCGCAGCCAGGCGCTGTTCGCCGAGGGCATCCTGCGCAACGCCGGCATGGAAACCATGGTGATCCTGGAGCCGCTGGACGTGCTGGCTTCGCTGCACCAGTTCCAGCCCGACCTGATCCTGATGGACCTGCACATGCCCAACGCCAACGGCATCGAGCTGACCGTGCTCATCCGCGACCAGGACGCGTTCCTGCACACGCCCATCGTGTTCCTGTCGGGCGAATCGGACGAAGACCGCCACTTCGATGCGCTGGAGGCCGGCGGCGACGATTTCCTGTCCAAGCCCGTGCGCCCCAAATACCTCATTGCGTCGGTAAAAAACCGCGTGGCGCGCCATCGTGCGCTGGAGGCTCGCCGCCAGCGCCGTCGCGGCAAGGACCACGACACCGGCCTGTTCAGCCGCGAAGAGCTGCTTGAATCGCTGGACGCCCTGCTGCAGGACGCCACCGAGCGCAGCCCGGGCGGCGTGCTGTTCCTGGAAATCGAAAGCGTGAACCTGCTGCGCGATCGCCTGGGCCTGACGTCACTCGAACAGCTGCTGGCCAGCGTGGGCAAACTGCTGGCCAACACCGCCGGCCCCACGGCGGCCGGCCGCTTCGGCGACGGCAGCTACCTGATCCTGGACCACGAGCGCGACGAGGCCGGGCTTGAAGCCCTGGCCGCCGAGCTGCGCGGAGCCCTGGTGCAGCACCCGTTCAACGTGCAGGGTCATCCGCTCCGGCTGCGCGTGTCCGTGGGCATCTGCGCCATGCGCCACCGTTTCCACCAGTCCGGTGAACTGTTGAACGCCGCCGAGCGCATGGCGCGCGAGGCGCGCACCAACGACCGCGGCTTCAAGCGCTACGAGCCGGTGAAGCCCACCGAGGCGGCGCGCGAAGCTTCGCTGGTGAACCAGATCCGCGAGGCCATCGCGCTCAAGAACCTCGAACTGATCTACCAGCCGGTGGTGGCCGTGGCGGGCAGCGACGACTCGCAGTACCAGGTGCTGCTGCGCCTGCGCGGCGCCGACGGGAAACTGCTGCCTGCGGCCGAAGTGATCCCGCTGGCCGAGCGCGGTGACTTCATCGTGGACATCGACCGCTGGGTGCTGCAGGCGTCGCTGGAGCTGATCCGCAACCGTCGCGCCGAAGGGCGGCCGCTGCGCCTGTTCGTCACGCAGTCGGCGCTGACCCTGGCCGACCCGTCGCAGGCGTCGTGGATGAAAGCCGAGCTGACCGCGCACGACGTGCCGGGCTCTTCGCTGGTGATCGAGCTTCGGCTCGAGGACGCGGCCGTGCACGCCGCCACCGTGCGCCAGTTCTGCGACGCGATGGTGGACGACGGCGTGCAGTTCTGCCTGAGCCAGTTCGAGTCCGGGCCGGACATGGAATCGCTGTTCGACCAGCTGCCGCTGAGCTTCGTGAAGCTGGCCCGCAAGTACACCGCCAGCGCGCTGTCGCCTTCGCTGCGCGACGAGCTCAAGGTGCTGATCGACCGGTCGCATCGCCGCGGCCTGGAAGTCATTGGACACGGCGTGGAAGACGCCCAGGCGGCGGCAACGCTGTGGATGAGCGGCATCGACTTCATCCAGGGCAACCTGGTGCAGCAGGCCGACCGGGGTATGGACTTTGATTTCCAGCAGGCGGTCCTATGACCATGCAGCCAGACAGCCCCAAACCCAATGACGCGCTGATCGTGCGCTGGCTGGCGCTGGCCGGTGCCGCCGGCGCGGCCATCTCGGCCGCCATCAGCCATTTCAGCGACAACTGGGTGTGGCAGGCGCTGGCGCTGATTGCGTCGCTGCTGGCCATTTCGGGCATCGCCGGGTTCTGGCGCGCCTTCCATCTGCGCAACCGGGCGCTGGCGCAGGCCGCCCAGCAAACCGGCGAACAGACCCGCGAAGTAAGCGCGCTGCAGGAAGAGTTGGCCCTGCACCGGCGCCTGGAGCGCGAGCTGACCGAAGCCAAGCAGGCGGCCGAGTCGGCGATGATGGCCAAGGGCGAATTCCTGGCCACCATGAGCCATGAAATCCGCACGCCGCTCAACGGCATCATCCCGATGCTGGACCTGCTGATGAGTTCGCGCCTGCAGCCCGACCAGATGGACATCCTGCGCACGGCGTTTACGTCGGCGCGGCAGATGCAGCGCATCGTCGACGACATCCTCGACTACTCCAAGCTCGAAGCCAACAAGGTGCAGCTGGAAACCACCAGCTTCAACCTGCGCGAGCTGGTGGACTCGGTGATCCGGCTGATGGAAAAGCCGGCCGAAAGCAAAGGCCTGCGCCTGAACCTGCAGATAGACCCGGCCGTGCGCCTGGCCGTGCGCGGCGACCCGGTGCGCCTGCGCCAGGTGCTGACCAACCTGCTGAGCAACGCGGTGAAGTTCACCGAGCGCGGCTCGGTCAGCCTCAACGTCACGCGCCGCGGCGAATCGCGCACGCAGCACGAGCTGCGCTTCGAGATCAGCGACACCGGCATCGGCATCGCCAAGGACGCGCGCCTGTTCCGCGCCTTCAGCCAGGCCGATGCGTCCACCACGCGGATTTACGGCGGCACGGGCCTTGGCCTGGTGATCTGCAAGCGCATCGTTGACCTGATGGGCGGCAGCATCGGTGTCGATTCCGAGCCGGGCCGCGGCTCCACCTTCTGGTTCGAAATTCCACTCACCAAGGCCGCGGGCGACATCCAGGGCCAGCGCAGCGATCTCAACGGCGCGCGCATCCTGCTGTTGAGCACCGACGCGGCGCTGCGCCAGCGCCTGTCGCTGGCCGCCCCCGGCTGGGGCGCC
>NZ_JAIBFH010000275.1 GCF_019459675.1 Arenimonas sp. | reverse complement strand
GGGCGGGGGGGGGGGGGGGGGGGTGCGTGCCACGGGGGGCTCGGGGCGCGGGGGGGGCGGCCGCGGGGTGGCCGGCACGCCGGGCTCGCCGCGACCCGCCGGCCCGCGACGTCCGGCCAAGCCGCGCAGCCAGGAGGAGATGGACCTGGCCAAGGCCTATGCCATCCGCGCCCAGCACGAGAAGAACGAGCGCATCGAGGCCGAACGCATCAAGCAGGAAGAGGCCCGCCTGCGGCGCGAAGCCAAGGCCAGGGTGGTCGAGCTGGTGAAGGACCAGTCGCTCAATGACAAGGACGCCGACATCGCGCGTCACTTCCCGTACGGCGGCAAGATCAAGCGCGTGCACGTCACCCAGGCCCAGCTGACGGCGCTCAATGCCGGCGAACTGGGCGTGCTGCAGCTCGACGGCCGCTACCTGGTGGTGCCGGTGGCGCTGCTGGACGAGGCTGGGGCGATCTTCCCGCCGGCCGTGGCGCTTCGGGTGGATCCCAATGCGCCCGCAGGCGAAGACCCCTATGCCGATCCGCTCTACCAGGTGCCCGACGACCTGGTCTGGTAACGGCGGCGCGGCACGCGTAAAGGTGCCGCGGCGGCTTTCCGGCAGGCCTTATTCGGGGTCGTAGTCCAGGTTCGAAGCCAGCCAGCGTTCGGCCTGCGCCAGCGTTGCGCCCTTGCGGCGCGCGTAGTCGGCCACCTGTTCGCGCGACAGCCGGCCCCCCACGAAGTACTGGCTGCCCGGATGCGAGAAGTACAGGCCGCTGACAGCGGCCGCCGGGTACATCGCGAAGCTTTCGGTCAGCGCCAGGCCCGTGTGTTTCTCCGCGTCCAGCAGCCGGAAGATCGTCGCTTTTTAGCTGTGCTCGGGGCAGGCCGGCTATCCAGGGGCAGGGCGGATGCCGCCGTACTGTTCGCGGATCAGCGCCTCGTTGTCCAGCGCTTCGTCGGGCGCATAGCCCCACAGCTGCGTGCGCACCCGCTGGTGCAGGCGCTCGGCCAGGGCCTCGGCGAAGCGGTCGGCCAGGGCCTTGAGCATGATCGAGTTGTAGTCGTCGTTGTCCTTTTCGAACGCGGCCACGTGCGGCTCGATACCCAGGCCCGCGGTGACCGCGAAGGCGCCCACCCAGTCCTGGCGGCCGCTGGCCTTGGGCGCCACGAAGTCGGCCAGGCACAGGTTGGGGCGGTCGTCGGGCTTGTCGGCCTGCTGGCGCAGGCAGTGCAGCACAGTGGCCTGTTCGCCCTGCAGGTGGATGTCGTCGCCCACGCTGTTGGCCGGCCAGAGGCCG
>NZ_JAIBFH010000248.1 GCF_019459675.1 Arenimonas sp. | reverse complement strand
GTGGAGCGCGCCTAGTCGTCGACCCGCAAGCGGGGACGATTATTGTTATTGGCGTTATTGAGCGCGCACGCGCCCGGACCGGACGGGTTCGGGAGGCCTGCAGTGGCGATGGCGGCGCGCTGGGACATGGGCCATCCTAGGCACAGTCCCGTCCCTCCCGCAAGCGACCCCTCCATGCGCAAGGCTTTACGCGTCACCGGCTGGCTGTTGATGTCCGTGTTGGTCCTGGTCCTGGTGGCGCTGATGGTGGCGCTGTGGTTCGTGCGCGGCAGCCTGCCCCAGCTGGACGGCGACCGCGCGCTGCCGGGTCTGTCGGCCCAGGTGCAAGTGCAGCGTGATGCGCTGGGCGTGGCCACGGTGGACGCCGCCAACGAGGCCGACGCGGCCCGCGCACTGGGCTTCGTGCACGCGCAGGAGCGCTACTTCGAAATGGACCTGCTGCGCCGCTCGGCGGCGGGCGAGCTGTCGGCGCTGTTCGGGCCGATCGCCATCGAGCGCGACAAGGTGGTGCGCGTGCATCGCCTGCGGGCGCGCGCCGACGACAGCCTGGCCACCGTGGCCGGCAACCGCCTGCCGGTGCTGGAGGCCTACCGCGACGGCGTCAACGCCGGCCTGGCCGCACTGCAGCGCAAGCCCTGGCCCTACCTGCTGCTGCAGGCCGAGCCCGAGCCGTGGACAGTCACCGACACGGCGCTGGTGGGCTATGCGATGTTCTTCGACCTGCAGGATGAAACCAATTCGCGCGAACTGGCGCTGTGGCGCATCCGCGACGCCGTGCCGCCGGCGCTGTACGCGCTGGTGGCGATGGACGGCAGCGAGTGGGACGCCCCGCTGGTGGGGCCTGCGCGCGGCAACGTCGCCCTGCCCGGCCCGGAAACGCTGGACCTGCGCACGCTGCCGGTGCCGGAAGCCAACGGCGACTACGACGTGTCCGAGCCGGCCGCGCCCGGCAGCAACAACTTTGCCGTGTCCGGCCAGCGCACCGCCGACGGCCGCGCCATCGTCGCCGACGACATGCACCTGGGCCTGCGCGCGCCCAATATCTGGTTCCGCGCGCGCCTGCGCTACGCCGATGCGCGCGCGCCGGCCGGAAAGGTGGACGTCAGCGGCTTCACCCTGCCCGGCATCCCGGCCGTCATCGTCGGCAGCAACGGCCACGTGGCCTGGGGCTTCACCAACAGCTACGGTGACTGGCTGGATTTCTACCGCGTGGACTGGGCCGACCAGGCCCGCACGCGCTATCGCGTCGCCGATGGCCAGCAGGCGCTGCAGGTCACCAGCGAATGGATTCGGGTGAAGGGCGGCGCGCCGGTGGAGCTGAAGGTGCGCGAAACGCGCTGGGGCCCCATCACCGCCGAGCTTGACGCCGGTACGTCGCTGGCGCTGCGCTGGACGGCGCAGCTGCCGGGCTCGCTCAACTTCGGGCTGGCTGACCTGGCCTTCGCCGGCAACCTCGATGAAGGCCTGGCCGCCGCCGACCTGGCCGGCATCCCGGCCCAGAACCTGGTGATCGGCGACGGCACCGGGCGCATCGGCTGGCGCCTGACCGCGCAGCTTCCCGAGCGCGCCGGCCAGTGTGACGCCAGCGCTCCGCTGGCCGTGGCCAGCGGCTGCCGCTGGAACGGCTGGCTGCCCGCCATCGAAAACCCCGGCCTGGTGGACCCGGCCGACGGCATCCTGTGGACCGCCAACAACCGCACGCTCGACGGCGAGGCGCTGCGCCTGGTGGGCGACGCCGGCTATGCCAACGGCGCCCGCGCGCGCCAGATCCGCGACGCCCTGCTGGCCAAGGACAAGCTCACCGAATCGGACCTGCTGGCGATCCAGCTCGACGACCGCGCCCTGTTCCTCAGCCGTTGGCACCAGGCCCTGATGGACGAGGCCGCGCGCAGCGGCACCAGCGCCGAACTCAAGGCCCTGGCGGAGGCGGCACGCCCCTAGGACGGCCGCGCCAGCGCCGATTCGGCCAGCTACCGCATCGTGCGCGGCTGGCGCCTGG
>NZ_JAIBFH010000235.1 GCF_019459675.1 Arenimonas sp. | reverse complement strand
CACCCCCCCCCCCCCCCCCGCGGCCGGGGGCCGCTTTCTTGGTAAAGAGCTGAATGATGACAGATCCAAGAGAGATCTTTGTCAGACGAATTGATCTTGCGTCAACGAGAGTGAAGCCCTTCGAAGGGTTTGTCTTTCTTTGTGGCGGCCCTCAGGATTTGACCCGACCAACACCTGAGTTGTCGGTGAGGCATATCCTCTATAACGCGATGACATCAGGCAGATACGCGGACTTAGCAGCCCGGCTCAAGCTCGCGGAAGACATTCAAGACTGGTATCGAGGCGGCACATATTCCGATCTCGTCACGTTCGAGGAGCACCTCGCGAGTCTGTCCTCGGTAATCGTCTTGGTGGTGGAGAGCGCAGGATCAATTGCAGAGCTCGGTGCTTTTTCCGTGACGAACGCAATAGCCGATCGCCTGATGGCGCTAGTTTCCGAAGCCCACTTCGAAGAGGATTCGTTTATTCGACACGGCCCAATTAGTCGCCTTGAGTCGAGGACCGGGCGACGCGTGGGCGTACATCCGTGGCATGAACTCGGGCTCGGCGGCCGACTAGTTGAGAATTTTGAGCTCATCAGGGATGACGTGCCGGCTATTGTCGACGAAGTACGGACGTTTTTGACTCCCGCGACAGGTGAAAAGGTATTCAAAGCGTCCGATCCGTCGCATCCGATGTTGTTGATATGTGAACTTTGTGAATTATTTGGTGCTCTGTCTGAGAATGAGATTAGGGACTACCTCGAGATAGTTCGATGCGGGATAGTCCGTGAGACCGTTTCGCAGTACTTGTTCCTCTTGGAAAAGTGCGGGCTTCTCCAACAGAAGGCACGAGGCAACGGGCGCTATTACTACGCACCGGGATGGCGTTCTCATATCGTTTTCGGCTTTTCCGATGGCGCGGGCGTTGATCGTTTTCGCGTGGCTACAGATGTCTTTAACTATTACAAGGTTGCGAACAAGACGAGGTTCGACGTCGTGAGCCGACTTCGGGGTGCGGCATGAGTATTGGAATTATTTCTCACGTTGTCTCGGAGACCGGACTCTCGAGGCCCTCTTTGGCGAGAGTCGCGCAGTCTGCCGGGCATCGGTTCAAGATCTACAATATTCCAAAGAAGAATTGAGGCCTTATGTTGGTGGCACAGCCGGCGCGGGAGGTGAAGGCAATTCAGCGCGCTGTCGTGCGATTCCTTCTCCCTCTGTTGCCAGTGCACGAGTCTTCAACGGCATATGTGGCTGGCGCTCGTCTAATCGACAACGCCGATCCACATGCGGGGTGTCGATTCATTCTCAAGTTTGATTTTGAAAGTTTTTTCCCGTCAATTGATGATCTGGCTATTCGGGCTATGTTGCAGGGGATGCTCGGACAGAAAATTTCGGAGGCTGAGATAAACTTTGTGGTGTCGTGTTGCCTTTGGAGGGCCCCCGCGGCTCGTCGCCCTGGTCTGTGTATCGGGGCACCCAGCTCACCTTTTTTGTCAAACGCGGTAATGTTTGAGATCGACCATGGAATTGACGCGGAGTGTAAGGCTCTGGGGGTTGTGTACACGAGGTTTTCCGACGACGTCACCTTTTCGTCTGATGATCCAAGTAAGCTTGCAACCATAGAAGCCGCTTTTCGACACGCCTGCACGTCGGCTCCATATCCTCGATTGCGAATTAACGAGCGAAAGCGAATTTTTGCTTCCCGAGGCTCAGCTATGCGAGTTACAGGCTTAACATTGACGAACCAAGGTGGCGTCTCGGTGGGAAGATCGAGGAAGAGGGGGGTTCGAGCTGCGGTGTTTGATTTTGTGAATGGGCGCCTTGATGAGGCGCAGATCGCGAAGCTGCGTGGTGAGTTGGCTTTTGTACTTTCTATAGAGCCGGACTTTCGTGATGTGCTGTTGCACACCTATGGTCCGGCTGCACTAAGGGTTTTGCCGCGCATTCGGTGACACGTCACTGTTCTTCAATCGCTAACCAAGCTGCTTGACTATCTTCCCATACGCCTCAACGTTATCCCCGCCAATCCGTGTTTCCTTTGTTCCCGTCACCTCGCCGACGTTGCTCTCCGAGCCCATCAGGGGCTCGGCATCCACGGCAGTCTCGCGTACGAAGGCGTGGGTTTTGTTGGTAACGAGGTAGTGCCATTGTCGCTCAGCGGGTGCCTTGTAAGTTCAGGTGCTCTGCGTCCGAGCTCAGGCCGCGATCGAAGCTTCTTGCGTGGCGCCTCTCTCCGAAGTGGAACAGGCTAGCGCCATGCGTTTTCGCGCGCTGCCTGCTTTAATCGGACTTAAGCTGTTACAGCTGAAAACGCCGCATAAAGATCGCCAGGCAGTGGCTCGGCGAGCTTCCATACGAACGCAATCGGACGTTCGCCTAGGTGAGAATTGTAAATGGCGGGCCCCAGTAGCCAGAACGCGCGGTCGTCTGTGGAGACCCGGGCGAAGGGCAGGATGGTGCTCCCCCGTTCGGAATGTTGGCGATACCGCAGCCCGGTTTCACTTTCCGATCGAGTTGTTGACTGGCTTTCCCAGTGTAGAAGCTCGCGACTGATTGCATAGTCCCGATAGCGGGTTGTTGGCGAGAAATGGCCGCTTGTCTTATCGAGGGTAATTGTCAGTAGATCGACCTGCTCTTTCGGGAGCCAACGGGTGCCTTCGCGCCACTCCGGGGTCTTGAGCGTTCGGCCGTCCGAGAAGGCGGCCAGGATTTCGCGGCGGGTGTACCGCGCGTGCACGAGGAGAGGGGTCTCTGGGTGATTCGCTAGGGACGGTTGGACGTGATCGATTCGGTCCGCCAGGACTTCCATCAGCTGGCCGAGCTCAACTAGTACCTGTGGGTGTTGCCAGACCAGCGCGGTAGCCTCAGTGAGCGTGTCACCTGGCTTGGCGACGCTTTCGGTAAGTACTGAAAGCAACATATGGAGCAGTCGCCGATCGTGCAGGTTCAATGTTTCAGGATCAGGTCCGGGCCAATTGGCGGCCCATTCGCGGTATTGCTGAATGCGTAGCGGGTCGTCTAGGTGCAGCAGCCGGCCAAGCGCGCGCCGAAGCGGCACCTCTGCTCGCCCTTCCGGCGAGGTGGGCAGGCCGCCTTCAGCCAGTAGGTCAGACCAGCTGTGGTTGCCGGAATAGACGTCATCAAGCGCAAGCCCCGTTTCGTTGAGGAAACGCTTGAGCGTAATCTCCTTGCTGCCATCGGCTACGCGCTGCAGTTCTCGCGCCTTTGCCGGCCAGGTTGAGGGCAGGCTTTCCCGTATGTTGTCCAGCACGACCTTGCTTGCGACTGCGTCGAGCTCCATGTGGCAGCCGCTGGGCAGGAATGGGAATCCCGCTTCAATCTGTTTGGCCAATTGCTTACGGCCGCCGCCTAGCAGGGCGCCATACCGGCGGTGCAGTTGAAACTCCTTGTGATGATGCCCAACGAAGTCAAGCACCGTGCAGACGGACTTGCCGGCTTCGCGCCGTAAGCCTCGGCCAAGTTGCTGGAGGAACACTGTCGGACTGTCGGTGGGGCGAAGCAGGATGAGGGTGTCAACGGAGGGGACGTCAATACCCTCATTGAATAGGTCTACCGAGAACACCGCCTTCAACTGGCCGTTGGCCAGATCTGCAAGCGCTTGCTGACGCTGCTCGTTCGGCGTGTCGGCCCAGACTGCCGTGCTTGTCAAGCCCGCTGCGTTGAACTCGTCGGCCATGAAGCGTGCATGCGACACCGAGACGCAGAAGCCGAGCGCACGCATTGCTGCGGCGTCAGTTACCGTCTTCACGACGTTTGCGATGATTCGTCGGGCGAGCACTTTGTCGCCCGTCACCAGGTTGCTTAGCTCGGCCTGATCGTAGCCTCGACCCCGACGCCAGCTCACTGTCCGATAGTCCACTCCGTCGCTGATGCCGTAGTAGGCGAAGGGGCAGAGTCGGTGCTGGTCGATCGCGTCCCACAGTCGGAGCTCGGCAGCAATCCGGCCATCGAACCAATGCAGGATCGGCTGATCATCACTGCGCTCGGGCGTGGCTGTGAGGCCCAATAGCTCGCGCGGCTGAAGGTGGCCGAGGAGTGCTGCGTAGGTAGGCGCAGCGGCATGGTGGAATTCGTCGATGATGACCACGTCGAAGTGCTCGGGGTCTAGCTTCTTGACGCCTGAGGCGGTAAGACTCTGGATCGACGCGAAGACGTGTTCGAACTTGCTAGGCCGATCGCCGCCGACCCAGGATTCACCAAAGGCCGCATCGCGCAAGGCGTGGCGGAAGGTAGCCTGGCTCTGGTCGAGAATCTCCTTGCGGTGAGCCAGGAACAGCAGTCGCGCCCGCGGAAGTCTGTTGCGCAGTCGCACGTAGTCCAAAGCAGCCATAACTGTCTTGCCGGTGCCGGTCGCAGAGACCAGCAGATTGCGATGCCTGCCCTGCATGCGGGCCAGTTCAATCTGTTCGAGCAATCGAGACTGGAAAGGTTCGGGGCGAAGCTCAACAGGGCTCAGAAAGATGAGCGGCCCCGTTGTCGTAGTTCGCGTCAACTCCTTGAACTCGTCGGAGTCAAATGGCCGGAACTCGTCGCTAGCCCAGTAGCTCTCGAAGATGGCGCCGAACTTATCGATGACGTCGGGATTCCGCGCGCCCGAGACGCGCACATTCCACTCCATTCCGGTGATCTGGGCGGAGTGGGTCAGATTTGAGGATCCGATGAAGGCGGTCGAGAACCCGGAGGTCCGATGGAACAGCCATGCCTTGGCATGTAGGCGGGTAGTGGACGTGTCGTATGAAACGCGGACATGTGCACCAGCCTTCGTCAAGGTCTCCAGCGCAGCTAGTTCCGTGGAGCCGGTGTACGTTGTGGTAAGCAGCCTGAGGGTGCGGCCTTCATCAATGTGCTTCCGTAACACCTCCATCAGCGGACGAATGCCGGTCTGGCGGACGAAGGCCATCAGTACGTCGATGCGATCCGCTGATGGAATTTCGGAGACGATTTGAAAGCCCAGGCGCGGTTCGCCTGGCGCATTGGTTAGAAGGGTGGTGTCGAGTAAGGGCGTAGCGGGAAGCGCTAGTTCCTCCGGAGCGCCATCGGGGCGTAGGCCGACAATGGCACGCAAGACATCGCCCGCGATGGAGGCCAGGTCTCCGGGAGCCACGCCCCGACCGGCATCGATCAGCAGTTCGCCGACTTGCCTGGCCAGCTTGATCCCTACTTCAGACCGCTGCTTTGCATCGAGGCCGGATATGGCCCGCCGGATCAGGGTACTTAGGTGAAGTGCAATCCGGTCCGGTGCTTCTTCGGGGTCCAGGCGTCCGCGGATCGGCACGACATTGGGCCCGAGGTCCAAGAGTTGGCCCTCGAGCGCCGCGGTCACGAGTTGTTCGTACAGGCCACGACGTGAATTCCCCATGGCGCCCAGGCTACACCAAGGGAGGTGTAGATAAACTAGGCAACTGTTGTCTTCTAGCTGGTTGGCGGTACGACTCCGATTCGTTCCCCTATCTAGGGTAGACGCGGTCTCTTGTGGCCAATCGCCAACACTGGTTTGATACGATCGACAGCCCAATTGGCTCGGCCGCCCATGACTTACACGATGTTTGTAGTCCTTGTTCCGATCTCTCTTCTCATCGTCGCTTTGTTTGTCTGGAAGTGGTTTCGTGATCGAGACGATAGACGTGATCCTGTCAACATAAAGGTGCTTCGTGGCGCTGGCGATGGCATACGCGAGAAGCTCCAGCAGCATTCCGACTCATTCGACTCGGCGTTGATCCTGTCGATCCTGCTTGGGCCGATCGTTTACATCACTTGGGCCAATCGCTGGATGTCTGCCAGCGGGCTCACGTTGAGTGACTATGGCTGGGGCTGGTTCGATTTCTCCTTGCTGGCTATGGGTTCAGCCGCACTTATCGGCAGCTTCATCCGCCTCATCAAACACGCGAGCGCCGCAAGGAAGTACCGCCAGGGGCTCGCTGCCGAGCTTGCTACGGCCCAGTGCTTGAACCAGGTCATGGTGGAGGGCGGGCTGGTCTTCCACGATTTCCCGTGCGACGGCTTCAACATCGACCATGTCGTCATCGGCCAGAGTGCCGTTTTCGCGGTCGAGACGAAGTCGCGGTTGAAGCCCGGAAAAGGCGGAAAAGACTCCGCGAGGGTAAGTTATGACGGGACGAAGCTGGTGTTCCCGTCCCATGTGGAGACCAAACCGCTGGAACAGTCGCGTCGTCAGGCTGAGTGGTTGGCCAAGTTTCTGGCCAGTGGGGTGGGCGAGACTGTTCGCGTCGTGCCGTACCTGGCATTGCCCGGCTGGTTCGTTGAGAACAAGGTTCCGCGGCCCGGCGTTCTAGTGGGGAATCCGCGCAACCCAATGTTTATGGTGCGCGACGGCTTCGGCCCATCGCTCGGGGAAGCCATGAAGTGCCGTATTGCTCATGTGCTGTCGGAGCGTTACCCGGCAAAATCTGGCTGAAGCGTCTGCCGGCGCAATTTCGAGGCGCCGATGCGCTGCAACGCGGCACTGATCGTCCACCTGAATCGCAGAAAAAATTGGGCCCGAAACCATGCAGCAACTCGCCGACACTTTCTGGAACCTTCGCGGCGTGCATCGCATCGCCGGCCTCATCGACATCGGCACGCACATGTCGGTGGCGCAACGGCCGGGCGGCGGCTTCATCGTGATCGACGGCTGCACGCTAGAGGATGAGGCCCGCGAGGCCCTGATGGCGCTGACCGGCCAAGGCGCTCGGGTCGAGGCGGTGATCCACGTCCACCCGTTCCACACGCTGCACGTCGAGGCGACTCACGCCTTGCTTCCGCGCGCTGTGCTTTATGGCACGGCCCGCCATCGCGAGCGGTTGCCTACGTTGCCCTGGGCCGGTGCGCCGGTGGAAGCGTGGGGCGCCGACCATCCGCTCGCCGATACGCTGGACCTGTCGGTGCCTGCCGGCGTCGACTTCGTATGCGTGGACGAGAGCGTGCACGTGGCGTCCGTGCTCGTGCGGCACCGGGCGAGCGGCATCGTGCATGTTGATGACACGCTTAACGTACTCGCCGCGCCTGGGTCCTTGGGTGAGTTGCTGCCGCAATCTTCGCTGCGGATGCACCCGATGCTCGGCAAGGCGCTGAAAACCGAACCCGGCGCCACGGACGCTTACGCAGGGTGGGCCCGCGACCTCGCCCTGCGCTGGGCCGACACACCGATCGTCTGCGCCGCGCATTCGGCCGTGCGAACCTTGGCGCCGGGTGGCTTCAGGGAGGAGGTCGAGGCTGCGCTAGCCAAGGTGTCGGCAACGCTGGAGAAGCACCGCAAGCAGTACGGCTGATTGTCACCAGCTCAAGCCTCGCACGATCGAGCTGGCCGGGGCTGCAGCTGTAGTGCGTTGCTTGCGCTAACGGCCCTGCAAGGATTGCCCATGCCCATTCGCGCCCTTCTCGCCTGTGTACTGCTGCTGGCTGCGGCTTGCGCTCACCACGTGTCGACGCCGCCCGTCGCGGAAAGCGACGCCGCCCTCGAAGCCCGCATCGCCCGCCTTCTGAAGGCCCAGCCGCTGGTGGATGGTCACAACGACCTGATCATCAGCTATCTCTACTGAGACTGATGGACGCGAGCGATTCGTCGAAGTGAAGACCACGGCGTTTTCAAAGTCCTCGCCTCTCTACATCAGCCGCGACGAAGTCGCCTTCTCGGAAGATCACGCGGATCGCTACAGGCTGTATCGGCTTTTTGAGTTCCGCGATGCGCCCATGATGTGCGAGGTGGTTGGCTCGATGAAGCAGAAGCTGATCTTGAACGCGGCCACTTATCAGGCGACGGTTGGCGGCTAGATTCGCAGCGGCAGAGTGCCCCTGCACGCCGGGTAGGTCTCACAGCCAAGGAAGCTGTCGCCTGTGCGCCGGTTCTTGCGCTCCACCAGCTTGCCGCCGCACGTCGGGCATGCCGGGGCGACTGCGGCCAGCGCTGCCTCGGGCGCGAGGTGGGGCAGGGCGGGCGAGGCCGCCATCTGCTGCATCAGCCCGCCCAGCTCCCTGCCGGTGACCAGGCGGATGGGCTTGCCGGCTGCAAAGGCCGCGGCGTCTGGTGTGAACTCCCCGATGCAAACAATCCACACGGCATCGGCCTTGTGGTGCTGCAGCAGCCCCCACATTTCACGGACCGTGGCGACCGCCACCTGGCGCCGCCGCCACTGCTTGCACTGCACGAGTTCAACGCGGCCGTCCTTGCGCAGGGTGAGGTCAATGCCGCCGTCGGGACCGCCGCCTCCGGTTTCCTCCACCCGATAGCCCTGCCGGTGGAACCATTCGGCCACCAGGCGCTCGAACTGTCGCCAGTCCAGGGATGCCAGCCCGAGATTGCGGACCTGATCGTCGAATAGTCGTGCGCGCTGGCGCTGCTTCAGGAAGGACAAGCCCGCACCCACCCAGCACACCAGCAGGGCGATCCACGCCCAGAAAAGCACGGGGCCATCGGCCAACCCTTTGCCCAGGGCGATGGCGACCTCATTGCCCGACCGGTTGAAGTACCACGGGATGCAAAAGCGGATCGCGAGGAAGGAGGCCACGCCAAGAAGAATTCCAACCGGCCAAGGCAGGGCCGCCAACAGATCCAGGGCGCCCTGTCGTTTCTTTCGCGCCACAGCGGTCTCTCCGGGGTTCCTATTACACAAACTATACGCAGCAAGACTGGTCCACGGCGCAGAGCTCGCTGCGTTGGATTGAAACAGGCGTGCACAATCAGCAGAATGAAACGGCGCGCCATTTCGTATTGCTGCCATCGACCGCACCGAGGGACTTCATCATGTCAACCGTTCGCAGCCTCATGGGTTTGGCCATCTTGGTGGGGATGCTGTCCGGCTGCGCAAAAGGGGAGTCGGACCAAGCGCCTCGTCCCGACCGCGCCGGTGCCCCGCTTGACCCGATCAAGACGGCTGCCCACGTGGCGGCGGTGCACGCGGCTGCGATTGCCGGTGACCAGGACGCCGTTCGCGCGCAGATGGAGGTCGTGAACGACGACTTCCGCAGATCGATCAAACTGGCCGATCCGTCGCGTGCCGTGGACCGCGAAGGCGCACGGCAGGCGGCTCGCCAGATCGAGGGCGTGCGCTCCGTGGCGTGGATAGATCGCGAGAACCTTTTCGCTATCGTGGATTCCAACCAGGCGCGGACCTACGACACGATCGACCGGATTTGCCTGGCGCTGGAACCGTTGGGCGATACGCTGGGTGTGGTGGTCAACCTTCAAAGCGGTGCCGCCAGTAACGGTGACGAGTTGGAGATCCTGAGCCGAAACTGCCAACTGCAGCCTGGCGATCGCGCGCTGCTGTCCCGCAACCGCAACGTAGATGTGATTGATCCCAGTGTTCGGGCGCAGCATCGAGCGAATCAGGTGCTATCGCAGCAGAGCGAAGAGGACCTGGCGCGTCAGAAGGAAAGCATGCGCGCTTTGGAGGCAAATACGCCTGCCCTGTATGACTGACTGTAAGTCGATTAGCAGTAGCCCACCGCCCCAAGGAGAACCAGCCATGCCCTTCCTCGACATCACCGTCATCCCGGTCCCCACCGCCAACAAGGCGGCCTATCTCGACCACTCCCGCTACACCACGCCCTTCTTCAAAGAACACGGCGCCACGTCCGTGACCGAGTGCTGGGGAGAGGACGTGCCCGACGGCAAGCTCACCGACTTCAAGAAGGCCGTGGCTTTGAAAGACGGCGAGACGGTGGCCGTGGGCTGGATCAGCTGGCCCGATCGCGCCACCCGCGACGCCGCGTGGGAGAAGCTGATGCAGGACGAGCGCCTGGGGGCTCACGACATGCCCTTTGACGGCAAGCGCATGATTTTCGCCGGTTTCGAGGTGGTGCTGGACGGCTAGGGCCCGCGTTCTGCCTTAGACTTCCACTCCGTCGGAAAGCGCCACCAGGTTGGGGAATGAAAGTGTCCTTCAGTGGTCATGCCCCGGGCCGTCCCGGGAAGCGATGGGGTGCGGCCGTGCGCCGCTGTGCCGGGTCTTGGCGCGGCGCGTTTGCCAGCGGGGTGCTGGTATTGCTGGCGTCCTGCAGTCCCCAGCCAATCGACGATCTCGAGGTCCTCCTGCCCGACGTCTCCCTGCTGCGCACGTTCCCGGGCTGCAAGGTGGCGTCTGTTTCGCCTGCCGAGGCCTTGCCGCGCGAGTCGGATGGCAACGGCGGCTTTTACGGCGGGCGTCGCGCGATCATCCGCTTTGAGGCGGTCTGCCTCCCCAACGTGAGCGAGCCTTCGCCCTGGTGGCAGCCGTACAAGATTTCGTTCGAGCAGGGCTTCCGAATGCCGCCCGAGACGCCTGGTGTCCCCCGTGAGTGGAGTGTTGCCGACGCAAGTCCTGTGGCTGACCGGGACCCGCCCAGCCGGGCCGTGGATTCCACCGGCGAAGCCAGGGGCAAGAACTGCGCGGTCTTGCTGGACCGCATCGAGTCGGAAGCCTTGCCCTGCGTGCGCGCCAAGTCATCGGCTCTCGCGGCGCTCGTGCAGAAAGATCTGCAGCTCTACCGGGAAGCGCGATTCACGTTCAATATCCGTGGCGACAACGATCTGAACTTCGTGCGCTTGGCGCGCGACAACGACTGCCTGGCCCGCTGGCGGGAGCGACAGCGCGAGTTGGGCGTGGCCACGATGCGCTGCGCGGTGGACTGAATGACGGGCCAGCCGGGTCTACCGCACTGGCCTGGCCTCAGCCGGGTGGACCCTGGCCCGGCTCCTGGCGCCTGAAACGCTTCACGCGCGTGCGGTACGCACTCACGTTGTCGCCAGGCACCCGCGACGCACGCGTTCCCTTGATCTCATCCACCTTGTACTCCGAGCCCGTTACGGGCTTGGCGTCGACAACGGTCTCGCGCTCGAACGCATGGGATTTGTCGGTATTGCGGTAGTACCGGTGGATCGCCCAATACAGCGCCGCACCGCCCACCGGGCCCATGGCCAGCAGCCACATTCCACCGTCTTCGCTCATCACTGGCTCCAGATGATCATCAGGGCAATCGCTTCAAGGAAGGTGCCGGCCGTAAGCGCGGCCAGCAGCAGCTTCCAGTGCTGCACCGGCACGCTGCCCATGGTTTCGCCGGTGCGGCCGTTCACCGCGATGTAGTGGATCATGCTGCCCTTGCCGCCGGGCTCCTGGTAGGAATACAGCCACACCGGCAGGTACATGGCCACCCAGCGGGTGCCGTGCACGTCCAGGCTTTCTTCTTCCCAGCGCACGCCGCGGTCGAACTTGCCCACCGATGCGTGCACCTGGGCGCGGGCGATCGACAGCAGCTGGTCTTCCAGGCGCGGGCGCAGGTGGTCCACGTCGCTGTCGCGTTTTTCCGAGCTGAAGCCCGACAGGTACGACGCGTTCCACTTCACCGCATTCTTGGTGTCGAACGGCAGGATGGTGTTGATGATGTTGTTGGTGTTGACCTTGATGTCGAGCTTGCCGCGCTCGCGCGATGATTCCAGCGGCAGGTCGTCCACCGTGAAGTCCACGCTGCGCTGCACCTGGTACACGTCGGCGTCGTAGTAGGTTTTTTTCTTGTTGCCGGTGCCGCGGGTGTATTCGCGCGTCTTGATTTCGCCCTGGCCGTCCATGTGGGCGCTGGCCTTGCCGTCCACGATCATGTACGGCATGTACACACCCACCACGTTTTCGGGCGTGAACTGGTCCTTGAACTCCTTCAGCGCGAACATCTTGCGCTTGCCCACGAACTGCTGGATGCGCGCCAGCGCGTCTTCCCTCGTGATGCGGAAGGGCAGCACGGCGTCGGGCACGGCGCCGTTGGCCACCTGTTCGTTCACGCCGAATACGTGCCGGCACCAGTGGCAGCGTGCGGTCATGTTGGTTTGGGTGTTCACCGTGACCTCGGCGCCGCAGCCTGTGCACTTGAAGGTCATCAGGCTGGAAGCGTCGGCTGCGATGTTCTTCGCGCCCGACGAGATTACCGTGCCCGTCAGGTCGTCCAGGCCCTCGCCCAGCCCGAAGGCTTCCTCCACGCCTTCGCCGTGCCATTCGTTGCGGCAGTACAGGCACACCAGCATGTCGGTGCCGGCGCGCTGCCTGATGTCGGTGGCGCCGCATTTGGGGCAGTGGTTCTGGCCGTCCTTGAGCTCTTCCGCCGACGTATCGATGGCCACCGGGTCGGGGGCCAGGATTTCGTCGCGAATGGGTTTGGGCAGCGTGGCCGGGTCCACCGGGAACGTGCCCGGCAGCGGCGGCACGTCCTGCGGCGAACCCGGCCCGATGCCGGGTGGCAAGGGCGGGGGCGTGGTGTTGGCCATGGTCGCGGCTTACAGGCCCAGGGCCTTGGCTTTCGCCGCGTCGTAGTCGGCCTGGGTGATCAGGCCCAGGTCCAGCATTTCCTTGGCCTTCTTGAGCTTGACCAGCGGGTCGTCGGCCGCCGGCGCGGCCGGTGCCACCGGCTGCTGCAGGCCGCCCAGGCCGCCCAGCATGCCGCCGGCCATGCCGATGCCCACCAGGCCCGCCGCACCGTTGTTCTCGCCCGCGGCCTGCATGCCCGCGGCCACGCTGGCCTGCAGGTTGGAGTTGCCGCGCGAACCGGCCAGCGCGTCGGCGCGCTGCACGGTCTTGAGCAGTTCCTTGGTGTTGGCGTCGTACTCAATGGAAATGATGGCGGTCTTGACGATGGCCAGGCCGCGGTCGGAACTCCACTGGTAGGCATGCTCCACCGCGGCCGAAAGGCTCTTGGCGAAGCCGATCGAGTCCTGCTGCAGCTTGGTGATGCGGTTTCCCTTGGCCGGATCGTTCGTGTAGATGCTGAACGCCGGCGCCAGCGAACCCACCACTTCGTTGAATAGCTGGCTGGCCGCGGCGTTGTCGATGTCGGTGAAGTCGAACACCTGGCCCGGCTGCAGGTACTTGGCCGGCACGAAGTTCTTCACGAACAGGATGGGGTCGGTGATCTTGAGCGTGTACGAACCGCGCGTCACCGCGCCCACCTGGGTGTTGAGGAAGCCGTCGTCCCAGTAGATTTCCGACTGGGTGCCGAAGCGGTTGTCGGGCAGTTCCTTCAGCGACACGAAGAAGGCCAGCTGCTGGCCGCCCGGCTGGCCGCCGAACTTGAAGCGCTCCCAGCTCTGCTTGATCAGCGAAGACACCAGGCCGTCGCCGGCGAAGATGGACTTGGAATTGAGGTCGTCCGAACGCCATTCGTAGCCACCGGCCTCGGCCGCGAAGCCGGTGATGGCGCCGTCCTGCATCAGCAGCAGGCCGTAGCCCTCGGGCACGACGATCTTCGACCCGTTGGTGATGATGTTGGTGGAACCCTTGGTGTTCGACCCGCGCCCGGCATTGGTGCCCTGGGGCACGGCGGCAAACAGCGCGGCCGTGGCCGGCAGCCCGGCCGGCACCGTGTAGAAGTCCTTCCACTGGTCGGCCAGCACGCCGCCCACCGAACCCACCACCGCCTGCACAAGACCCATGACATCTTCTCCGTGATTCGTGGCCGGTACGGTACCGGCCATGCCCGCCGAACTATACAGCCGGGATGGCGTAGCTTGCGCTAGCCAGAAGTTGGGTTCGGCAGGCCGCGCCGGCGCTTCGAAGGCGCTGCAACCGGCATGTCCGGATTCCGCCTTCGCGTTCGTTATAGCCCTTGCTGGTTCAGGGCTTGGCCGCCACCACGCGGATGGGCCGGGTGGCTATCGTTTCGCTGTCGCGGAACACGTAGCGCAGTTCGTAGTCGCCAGGCTGCTCGGGCATCGTCAGCTTCACCTGCGGGGTGTCGTTGAGGTAGGTGTAGGACTCGTAGCTGCTGCTGCCGACCTGGGCAACCTGGATGGTGTCGAGCTGGGCATCGGGCCCGGTCCAGGTGATCACCACGGCGCTGCCGGCTGCCGCCACGTCGGGCGCGGTCAGCACCGCCTGCGCCGGCGTGGCCTGGATCGGACGCGTGGCAATCACGGACTGGTCGCGGTGCCGGTAGTGAATTTCGTATGCGCCCGGTTCGCCAGGCATGATCAGTGTCACCGACTTGCCGTTCTCGACATAGCCGTAGTCCTTCACGCTGGGCTTGCCGTCCACCGGCTGCACGATGGCGATGACGTCCAGGTGGGAAGCGGGGCCGGTCCAGGTGATGGTCACGTCTTTGCCGATGGGCGCGCTGTCGGGCGCCTCCAGCGAGGCGTCGGCCTTCGCTTCGGGCGCGGGGGGCGGCGTCGGCGGCGCGGGTTCGCTGACCACCTCGCCCAGGGCAGCCGCAAGGCTCGCGCCGTCCGAAGCCTGCAGGTAGCGACCCCCGGTGTTCTCGGCCAGGCACGCCACCTTCGAGCCTTCGGCCGGGGGCATGCCGAACCCGAAAACCAGCGCAGTAAAGTTGTAGCCGCTGTTATCAAGCGATGTTGCCAGCGCGCAGGGATCCGGCCCACAGGGTT
>NZ_JAIBFH010000195.1 GCF_019459675.1 Arenimonas sp. | reverse complement strand
GGCACGACGCCGCCGACGATCGCGTTCTCGAACTCGTAGCCGGTGCCGCTTTCCTGCGGCGACAGCTCCAGCCACACGTGGCCGAACTGACCCTTACCACCGGACTGGCGCACGAACTTGCCTTCGGCCTTGACCGACTTGCGGATCGTCTCGCGGTAGGCCACCTGCGGCTTGCCAACGTTGGCTTCAACGTTGAACTCGCGACGCATGCGGTCGACGATGATGTCCAGGTGCAGCTCGCCCATGCCGGCGATGATGGTCTGGCCCGACTCTTCGTCGGTACGCACGCGGAAGGAAGGATCCTCCTGCGCCAGGCGGCCCAGGGCCACGCCCATCTTTTCCTGGTCGGACTTGGTCTTGGGTTCGACGGCCATCGAGATGACCGGCTCCGGGAAGACCATGCGCTCAAGCGTGATGATGTGGTCGAGCGAGCACAGCGTTTCGCCGGTCGTGACGTCCTTCAGGCCGACCGCGGCGGCGATGTCGCCGCACAGCACCGACTTGATTTCTTCACGCTGGTTGGAATGCATCTGCAGCAGGCGGCCGATGCGCTCTTTGCGGCTCTTCACCGGGTTGTACACCTGGTCGCCCGCGTTGAGCGAACCCGAGTACACGCGGAAGAAGGTCAGCGAGCCCACGAACGGGTCGGTCATGATCTTGAACGCCAGGGCCGAGAACGGCTCCTTGTCGCCCACCTTGCGGGTGACCGGCTGCTCGTTCTCGTCCAGGCCGGTGATGGCCGGGCGGTCGAGCGGCGACGGCAGGAAGCTGACGACGCCGTCAAGCATCGCCTGCACGCCCTTGTTCTTGAACGCGGTGCCGCAGAACATCGGGATGATGTCGCAGGTGATCGTGCGCGCACGGATGCCGTGGATGATCTCTTCCTCGGACAGCTCGCCCGTCTCGAGGTACTTCTCCATCAGCTCTTCCGACGACTCGGCCGCGGACTCGACCATGAATTCACGGGCGGTCTTGGCCTCTTCAACCAGATCGGCCGGGATTTCGCCGTAGGTGAAGGTATTGCCCTGGGTCGCCATGTCCCAGTGGATGGCCTTCATCTTGATCAGGTCGACCACGCCCTCGAAGCCCTCTTCAGCGCCGATCGGCAGCTGCATCGGGACCGGGGAGGCGGCCAGGCGCGACTTCAGCTGGCCAACGACCTTGTGGAAGTTGGCGCCGGTGCGGTCCATCTTGTTGACGAACGCGAGGCGCGGCACGCTGTACTTGTTGGCCTGGCGCCACACCGTCTCGGACTGCGGCTGGACGCCGCCGACCGCGCACAGCACGAACACCGCACCGTCGAGCACGCGCAGCGAACGCTCGACTTCAATGGTGAAGTCCACGTGCCCGGGGGTGTCGATGATGTTGAAGCGGTGCTCTTCCAGGGACTTGTCCATCCCCTTCCAGAAGCAGGTGGTCGCAGCGGACTGGATAGTGATGCCACGCTCCTGCTCCTGCTCCATCCAGTCCATGGTGGCTGCGCCATCGTGGACTTCACCGATCTTGTGGTTCACACCGGTGTAGAAAAGGATGCGCTCGGAAGTGGTGGTCTTGCCGGCATCGATGTGGGCCATGATGCCGAAGTTACGGTAACGCTCAATGGGGGTATGACGGGCCACAGCAGCAATCCTTGTCTATTACCAACGGTAGTGCGAGAAGGCCTTGTTGGCCTCTGCCATACGGTGAGTTTCTTCACGCTTCTTGACGGCGCCGCCACGGGACTCGGAGGCCTCGATCAGTTCGGCAGCCAGCTTGCGCGGCATGGTGTTCTCGCCGCGCTTGCGCGCCGAGTCGATCACCCAGCGCATGGCCAGAGCCATGCGGCGCGAGGTGCGAACCTCGACGGGGACCTGGTAGGTCGCGCCACCGACGCGGCGGGACTTGACCTCGACGGCCGGGGCGACGTTCGCCAGGGCCTTCTCGACCAGCGCCAGCGTGTCGCTGTTCTTCTCGCCGATGACGTCCATGGCACCGTAGACGATCTTTTCAGCGATCGACTTCTTGCCGGACTTCATGACCATGTTGATGAAGCGCGCAACCACTTCGCTTCCGTGCTTCGGATCCGGGAGGATCGAACGGGTACCGGGAGAACCTTTACGGGACATGATGCTTGCCTAAATTCGTTGATCGGGTGTAGAGCGCTGCGGCGTCAGCCGCGCACTCAGGACTTCGGACGCTTCGCGCCGTACTTGGAACGGCTCTTGCGACGCTTGGTGACGCCGGCGGCGTCGAGCGAACCGCGGACCGTGTGGTAGCGCACGCCGGGAAGGTCCTTGACGCGACCGCCGCGGATCAGCACCACCGAGTGCTCCTGCAGGTTGTGGCCTTCGCCACCGATATAGGAAATCACTTCGAAGCCGTTGGTCAGGCGCACCTTGGCGACTTTACGAAGGGCCGAGTTCGGCTTCTTCGGGGTGGTGGTGTACACGCGGGTGCACACGCCACGACGCTGCGGGCAGTTGGCCAGAGCCGGGGAAGCGCTCTTGTAGGTTTTGGGCTGGCGCGGCTTGCGCACCAGCTGGTTGATCGTCGCCATGCGTTCGGAATCCTGATGAAAAATGACACGGCAGGCCGGAAACCGGCCCACCGAGAAGCGGGAGTTTAATTCGCGTTAAACCCTGCTGTCAAATCAATGACAGTGGGGTTTGCTGGTTTCCATCGTCCTTGAACCGAACACGAGGGGACATCCTGTCCCCTCTTTCCGGATGTGGGCGGGCCATCGGCGGGCCTGCCAGCGCAATATTCAGCCTTAGGAACCGGCTTCTTCGGTCGTCTCGGTGGCCGCCGGGGCGGCGCGCAAGGTCTCCAGGTCGGAATCAGAAAGTTCAGGGTTGGCGGCTTTGCGGCGCTTGCTGTGGTACGCAAGGCCCGTACCCGCCGGGATAAGGCGGCCGACGATAACGTTTTCCTTCAGGCCGCGCAAGCTGTCGCGGGTGCCGCGGACGGCAGCCTCGGTCAGCACGCGGGTGGTTTCCTGGAAGGAAGCCGCCGAAATGAACGACTCGGTCGCCAGCGAGGCCTTGGTGATGCCCAGCAGGACCGGCTCGTAGCGGGCCGGCAGCTCGTTCTTGGTCAACGCCTTGGCGTTGTCCTCGACCACGCGGATGCGCTCGGCCTGTTCGCCCGCCATGAAGCGGCTGTCGCCGGCGTCGGTGATCTCGACCTTGCGCAGCATCTGGCGAATGATCGTTTCGATGTGCTTGTCGTTGATCTTCACGCCCTGCAGCCGGTACACGTCCTGGATTTCCTTCACCAGGTACGCGGCCAGCGGCTCGACGCCGAGCAGGCGCAGGATGTCCTGCGGGTTCGGCTCGCCGTCCACCACGGTTTCGCCCTTGGCGATGTGCTCGCCTTCGTAAACGATGACCTGGCGGTACTTCGGGATGAGCTCTTCGTGCTCGTTGCCGTCGGCATCCTTGATGATCAGGCGCTGCTTGCCCTTGGTGTCCTTGCCGAAGCTGATGATGCCCGACACTTCCGCCAGCACGGCCGGATCCTTGGGCTTGCGGGCCTCGAACAGGTCGGCCACGCGCGGCAGGCCGCCCGTGATGTCGCGGGTCTTGGAGGCTTCCTGGGGCACCTTGGTGACCACGTCGCCCACGCCGACCGCGGCGCCGTCCTGCAGGTTGACGATCGAGCGCGGCGGCAGCAGGTACTGCGCCGGCAGGTCGGTACCCGGGATGTTGAGGTCCTTGCCGTTCTTGTCGAGGATGCGCACGACCGGACGCAGGTCCTTGCCCATCGAGCCACGGCGCTTGGGATCGGTGATCTCGCGCGAGGCCAGGCCGGTCAGGTCATCGGTCTTCTCGATGACGGTGATGCCGTCCACGAAGTCCACGAAGCGCACGAAACCAGCCACTTCCGACACGATCGGGTGGTTATGCGGGTCCCAGTTGGCCACGATCTTGCCGGCCTTGACGTCATCGCCATCCTTGACGTTGATCATCGAGCCGTACGGGAGCTTGTAGCGCTCGCGCTCGCGACCGTGGTTGTCGAGCACCGACAGTTCGCCCGAGCGCGACACCGCCACCAGGTGGCCGTTGGCGTGCTGGACGTACTTGAGGTTGTTGAACTTGACCGTACCGGTGGTCTTGACCGTGATCTTGTCGATCGCGGCGGCACGCGACGCGGCGCCGCCGATGTGGAAGGTACGCATGGTCAGCTGGGTACCCGGCTCACCGATGGACTGCGCGGCCACCACACCCACGGCTTCACCGTGGTTGACGATGTGGCCACGGGCCAGGTCGCGGCCGTAGCAGTGGGCGCAGATGCCGAAGGTGGAATCGCAGGTAATCGCCGAGCGCACCTTGATCAGCTGCACACCGGCCACTTCCAGCTTGTCCACCCACGCTTCGTCCAGCAGCGTGTTGCGGGTGACGATGGGATCTTCGTCGTCGCCCGGCAGGTACACGTCCTCGGCCACGATGCGGCCCAGCACGCGGTCGCGCAGCGGCTCGACCACGTCGCCACCCTCGACGATCGGGGTCATGGTGAGGCCGTTGAGCGTGCCGCAATCGGACTCGGTGACCACCACGTCCTGCGCCACGTCGACCAGGCGACGGGTGAGGTAACCGGAGTTGGCCGTCTTCAGCGCGGTATCCGCGAGGCCCTTACGGGCACCGTGGGTCGAGATGAAGTACTGCAGCACGTTCAGGCCTTCACGGAAGTTCGCCGTGATGGGCGTCTCGATGATCGAGCCGTCGGGCTTGGCCATCAGGCCGCGCATACCCGCCAGCTGGCGGATCTGGGCCTGCGAACCACGGGCGCCGGAGTCGGCCATGATGTAGACCGAGTTCATCGACTTCTGGTCGATGGTCTCGCCCTTGGCATTCTGGACTTTCTCGGTGCCGATGGATTCCATCATGGCCTTGGCCACGCGCTCGTTCGTGCGCGACCAGATGTCCACGACCTTGTTGTAGCGCTCGCCGGCGGTGACCAGGCCGCTCTGGTACTGGACCTGGATCTCCAGCACTTCGGCCTCGGCCTCGGCCAGGATGCCCTTCTTCTCGTCCGGGATGATCATGTCGTCGATGCCGATCGACACGCCAGCGCGGGTTGCGTACGAGAAGCCGGTGTACATCAGCTGGTCGGCGAAGATGACCGTGTGCTTGAGGCCCAGCATGCGGTAGCAGCTGTTGATCAGGCGGCTGATGTTCTTCTTGGTCAGTTCGGTGTTGGCCAGCGAGAACGGCAGGCCAACCGGCAGGATCTCGGCCAGCAGCGCGCGGCCGATCGTGGTGTCCACGATCGACGTCTTCTCGGTGGGCACGCCCTGGTCGTCCAGCTCCACCTGCTTGAGGCGGACCTTGACCTTGGCGTGCAGCTCGACGACGCGGTTGTCGTACGCGCGCTTCACCTCGGCGACGTTGGCGAACACCATGCCCTCGCCTTTCTTGTTCTCCAGCGCGCGGGTCATGTAGTACAGGCCCAGGACGACGTCCTGGGTCGGCACGATGATCGGCTCGCCGTTGGCAGGCGACAGGATGTTGTTGGACGACATCATCAGCGCGCGCGCTTCCAGCTGGGCCTCGAGGCTCAGCGGGACGTGCACGGCCATCTGGTCACCGTCGAAGTCGGCGTTGAACGCGGTGCAGACCAGCGGATGCAGCTGGATGGCCTTGCCTTCGATCAGCACCGGCTCGAACGCCTGAATGCCGAGGCGATGCAGGGTCGGGGCGCGGTTGAGCAGCACCGGGTGTTCGCGGATGACTTCTTCCAGGATGTCCCAGACTTCCGCCGACTCGCGCTCGACCAGCTTCTTGGCGGCCTTGATCGTCGTGGCCAGGCCACGGCGCTGCAGCTTGGCGAAGATGAAGGGCTTGAACAGTTCCAGCGCCATCTTCTTGGGCAGGCCGCACTCGTGCAGGCGCAGGGTCGGGCCGACCACGATGACGGAACGGCCGGAGTAGTCCACGCGCTTGCCGAGCAGGTTCTGGCGGAAGCGGCCCTGCTTGCCCTTGATCATGTCGGCCAGCGACTTGAGCGGGCGCTTGTTGGTGCCGGTGATGGCACGGCCGCGGCGGCCGTTGTCCATCAGGGCGTCAACCGATTCCTGCAGCATGCGCTTCTCGTTCCGGACGATGATGTCCGGCGCGTTCAGCTCGAGCAGGCGCTTGAGGCGGTTGTTGCGGTTGATGACGCGGCGGTAGAGGTCGTTGAGGTCGGAGGTCGCGAAGCGGCCACCGTCCAGCGGCACCAGCGGACGCAGGTCCGGCGGCAGCACCGGCAGCACCGTGAGCACCATCCACTCGGGGCGGTTGCCCGACTCGAGGAAGGCCTCGACCAGCTTGATGCGCTTGGTGAGGCGCTTGAGCTTGGTCTCGGAGTTGGTGGTCGAGATCTCTTCCTTCAGGCGCAGCAGCTCCGAGCTCAGGTCGAGCCCGCGCAGCAGCTGGTAGACCGCCTCGGCGCCCATCAGGGCGTCGAAGTCGTCGCCGTGCTCCTGGCGAGCGAGCAGGAACTGCTCCTCGGTGAGCAGCTGGCCCTTGTCGAGCGTGGTGAGGCCCGGCTCGATGACCACGTAGGCCTCGAAGTACAGGATGCGCTCGATGTCACGCAGGGTCATGTCCAGCATCAGGCCGATGCGCGACGGCAGCGACTTGAGGAACCAGATGTGCGCGGTCGGGCTGGCCAGCTCGATGTGGCCCATGCGCTCGCGGCGAACCTTGGCCAGCGTCACTTCCGTACCGCACTTCTCGCAGACCACGCCACGGTGCTTCATGCGCTTGTACTTGCCGCACAGGCACTCGTAGTCCTTGATCGGTCCGAAGATGGCGGCGCAGAACAGGCCGTCACGCTCGGGCTTGAAGGTACGGTAGTTGATGGTTTCCGGCTTCTTCACTTCGCCGAACGACCAGCTGCGGATCAGGTCCGGCGAAGCCAGGCCGATCTTGATGCCATCGAAATCCAGCGACTGACGCTGCTGGTTGAACAGATTGAGTAGGTCTTTCATTTGATTCTCCTGTTCCCGCGCCGGATCACTGCTCTTCGAGTTCGATGTTGATGGCGAGGGAACGAATTTCCTTCACCAACACATTGAACGATTCCGGCATGCCGGGCGTCATTTCGTGCTCACCGTCGACGATGTTCTTGTACATCTGGTTGCGGCCCTGCACGTCATCGGACTTCACCGTCAGCATTTCCTGAAGGGTGTAGGCCGCGCCGTAGGCTTCCAGCGCCCAGACTTCCATTTCGCCGAAGCGCTGGCCGCCGAACTGCGCCTTGCCGCCCAGCGGCTGCTGGGTGACGAGCGAGTACGGGCCAGTCGAGCGGGCATGCATCTTGTCGTCAACCAGGTGGTTGAGCTTGAGCATGTGCATGTAGCCAACGGTGACCGGGCGATCGAACGCCTCGCCGGTGCGGCCGTCGTGGAGGATGGTCTGGCCGGTTTCGGGCAGGTCCGCCAGCTTCAGCATCGCCTTGATCTCGGCTTCGGTGGCGCCGTCGAACACCGGGGTGGCCATCGGCACGCCGTCGGTGAGGTTGTGCGCCAGCTTCAGCAGCTCCTTGTCGGTGATCTGGGTCAGATCAACGCGCTCGCCGTGCAGCTTCTTGTCGTGGTTGTAGATCTGGTCGAGGAACTTGCGCAGATCGGCGACCTTTTCCTGGGCCTCGAGCATGCGCTGGATCTTCTGGCCCAGGCCCTTGGCGGCCCAGCCCAGATGCACTTCGAGGATCTGGCCGATGTTCATTCGCGAGGGCACGCCCAGCGGATTGAGCACGATGTCGGCGGTCTGGCCGTTGGCCATGTAAGGCATGTCCTGCACGGGGACGATGGTCGAGACCACGCCCTTGTTGCCGTGACGGCCGGCCATCTTGTCACCCGGCTGGATGCGACGCTTCACGGCCAGGTAGACCTTGACCATCTTGAGCACGCCCGGGGCAAGGTCGTCGCCGGCGGTGATCTTGCCGCGCTTGTCCTGGAACCGCTTCTCGAACTCCTTCTCGTGCGCCTCGACCTGCTTCTGGGCGCGCTCGATCAGTTCGGCCGCTTCCTCATCCTTCATGCGGATGGTGAACCAGTCGTCCTTATTAAGGCTGTCCAGGTATTCGCCGGTGATATCGGTGCCCATATTGAGGCCACCCGGACCGCCGTTGGCGACCTTGCCGCTCAGCAGGCCACGCAGGCGCGCGAAGATGGCGCCCTCGAGGATGCGGAACTGGTCGTCGAAGTCCTTCTTGACGCGCTTGATCTCGGTTTCCTCGATCTGGCGCGCGCGCTTGTCCTTCTCGATGCCGTCGCGGGTGAAGACCTGCACGTCGATGACGGTGCCGTCCATGCCCGGGGGCACGCGCAGCGAGCTGTCCTTAACGTCGGAAGCCTTCTCGCCGAAGATGGCGCGAAGCAGCTTCTCTTCCGGGGTGAGCTGGCTTTCGCCCTTCGGCGTGACCTTGCCCACCATGATGTCGCCGGCGCGCACTTCGGCGCCGATGTACACCACGCCCGACTCGTCCAGGCGGCCCAGGGCCTGCTCGGACACGTTCGGGATGTCGGCGGTGATTTCTTCCGGCCCCAGCTTCGTATCGCGGGCAACGCAGGTCAGCTCTTCGATGTGGATCGTGGTGTAACGATCTTCCTCGACCACGCGCTCGGAGAGCAGGATCGAGTCCTCGAAGTTGTAGCCGTTCCACGGCATGAAGGCGACCAGCATGTTCTGGCCCAGGGCCAGCTCGCCGATGTCGGTGGACG
>NZ_JAIBFH010000179.1 GCF_019459675.1 Arenimonas sp. | reverse complement strand
GTGGTGGGCGTGCCGGCGCACGGCATCCTGGCCGTCACCTTCACCAACAAGGCCGCGGCTGAAATGCGCGGCCGCGTCGAGGCGCTGCTGCGCAACGGCGCACGCGGCATGTGGATCGGCACCTTCCACGGCCTGGCCCATCGCCTGCTGCGCCTGCACTGGCAGGAGGCCGGCCTGCCCGAGTCCTTCCAGGTGCTCGACCAGGACGACCAGGTGCGCCTGCTCAAGCGCATCAGCGCCGACCTCGAGCTCGACGACGGCCGCTTCCCGCCGCGCCAGATGGCCTGGTGGATCAACGCCCAGAAAGACGAAGGCCGGCGCCCGAAGCATATCCAGCCCGGCGGCGGCGACTTCTTCGGCTCAACCATGCTCAAGGTCTACGAGGCTTACCAGGAGCGCTGCCAGCGCGCGGGCCTGGTGGATTTCGCCGAGATCCTGCTGCGCGCACACGAGCTTTGGCTCGAACATCCGCCGCTGCTGCACCACTACCAGCAGCGCTTCCGCCACCTGCTGGTGGACGAGTTCCAGGACACCAACGCCATCCAGTACGCCTTCGTGCGCATGCTGGCCGGGGACGCCGGCGAAGTGTTCGTGGTGGGCGACGACGACCAGGCCATCTACGGCTGGCGCGGCGCCAAAGTGGAAAACGTGCAGCGCTTCCTGAAGGACTACCCGGGCGCACGCACCCTCAAGCTCGAGCAGAACTACCGCTCCACCGGCAACATCCTGGCCGCGGCCAACGCGGTGATCACCCACAACCCCGACCGCCTGGGCAAGCAGCTGTGGACGGCCGACGGCGAGGGCGAACTGATCGACCTGTTCACCGCCTACAACGAAGTGGACGAAGCGCGCTTCGTGATCGAGCGCGTGCAGGCCTGGATCCGCGACGGCGGCAGCGCCGGCGACAACGCCGTGCTGTACCGGTCCAATGCCCAGTCGCGCGCCATCGAAGAACAGCTGGTGCAGGCCGGCCTGCCGTACCGCGTGTACGGCGGCCAGCGCTTCTTCGAACGCATGGAAATCAAGGACGCGCTGGCCTACCTGCGCCTGATCACCAACCGCGCCGACGACGCGGCGTTCGAACGCGCGGTGAACACGCCCCCGCGCGGCATCGGCGGCAAGACCCTGGACGAAGTGCGACGCCACGCGCGCGAACACGCCGTGCCGCTGTGGGACGCGGCCGTGGCGCTGTCCGCCGGCGGCGCACTGCCGGGCCGCGCCCGCAATGCGCTGCGCGCCTTCGCCGACCTGCTGGACGGGCTGCAGGCCGGCACGGCGGAATCGCCGCTGCACGAGCAGTTCGACCACGTCATCGCCAACTCCGGCCTGCGGGCCCACTATGCCGCGGAGTCACGCGGGCAGCTTGATTCGCGCACGGACAACCTGGATGAACTGGTGTCGGTGGCCAGCCGCTTCGAGCGCCGCGACGACGAGGCCAGCGCCGAGATGAGCGAACTGGTGGCCTTCCTCAGCTACGCCTCGCTCGAGGCCGGTGAAGGCCAGGCCGAGGCGGGCGAGGATGGCGTGCAGCTGATGACCCTGCACAGCGCCAAGGGCCTGGAGTTTCCGCAGGTGTTCCTGGTGGGCATGGAAGAAGGGCTGTTCCCCAGCGGCAAGTCCATCGAGGAATCGGGCCGGCTGGAAGAGGAGCGTCGGCTGGCCTATGTCGGCCTGACGCGCGCGCGCCAGAAGCTGGTGCTGACCTACGCCGAGACGCGCCGGCTGCACGGCATGGAGATGTACGGCACCCCGTCGCGCTTCCTGCGTGAAATCCCGCCGGCCCTGGTGCGCGACGTGCGGCCGAAGGTCAGCGCCAGCCGCCCGTCGTACGGGCCGCCGCGTTCGGCGGGGCTGGTGGACGCCGGCGGTGGCCCGTCGCTGCGCCTGGGCCAGCGCGTGATGCACCCGAGCTTCGGCGAGGGCGTGGTGATGGACGCCGAGGGCAGCGGCACGCACGCCCGCATCCAGGTCAACTTCGAGAACGGCGGCGCCAAGTGGCTGGTGCTGGGCTACGCCAACCTCACGCCGGCCTGAGGCGGCACCAGCGGCAAGCCTGCCGCCCTCCCCGCCGGGGGCAGGCCGACGCATACTTGGCGTCTATCGAACCGGGGTGGATCCATGAAGCGACGTGAACTTCTGCGCGGTGCCGGCCTGGCGGCCGTGGCGACCAGTCTGGCGGCCTGTGGTGCGAACCCCGGGGGCGCGTCAGGCGACGGCGTTTCGAGCCAGAAGTTCGCCTGGAAGATGGTGACGTCCTGGCCGACCAATTTCCCCGGCCTGGGGACGGGCGCCGCCGCCCTGGCCGAGATGATCACCCAGGCCAGCGCAGGACGCCTGACGGTGAAGGTCTACGGTGCCGGCGAACTCGTGCCGGCATTCGAGGTGTTCGACGCCGTAGGCCGCGGCACGGCCGAAATGGGCCATTCCGCCAGCTACTACTGGAAGGGCAAGGCGGCGGCGGCGCCGTTCTTCTGCGCCGTGCCGTTCGGCTTGAACGCACAGGAAATGAACGGCTGGCTTTACAACGGCGGCGGGCTGGAGCTTTGGCGCGAGCTGTATGCGCCGTTCGGGCTCGTGCCCTTCCCGGCCGGCAACACCGGCGTCCAGATGGCCGGCTGGTTCCGCAAGCCGATTGAATCGCTGGCCTCGCTCAAGGGCCTGAAGATGCGCATCCCGGGCCTGGGCGGCGAAGTGATGGCGCGCGTGGGCGCGGTGCCGGTGAACCTGCCGGGCGCGGAAATCTTCAGCTCGCTGCAGGCGGGCGCCATCGACGCCGCCGAATGGGTGGGGCCATACAACGACCTGGCCTTCGGACTGCACCGCGCCGCGAAGTTCTGCTACTACCCGGGCTGGCAGGAGCCGGGCCCGACGCTGGAATGCATGGTGAACAAGGCCGCGCTCGACTCGCTGCCCAAGGACCTGCAGGACATCGTGGCGCTGTGCTGCCGCGCCGTGAACGACGCGATGCTGGCCGAGTACACCGCGCGCAACCAGCAGGCGCTCGATGCCCTGGTGCGCGAGCACGGCGTCGACCTGCGCCAGCTGCCCCCCGACGTGCTGTCGGCGCTGCGCAAGGCCTCGGAGAAAGTGCTGGAAGAGGTGGCCTCCGCCGACCCCATGGCGCGACGTGCGCTTGACTCGATGCGCGCGTTCCGGTCGCAGGCGAAGGCCTGGCACGCGGTGTCGGAAGAGTCGTACTACGCCAACCGCGGCTGACCCTGCCACAAGTCACGCTTCGGCCGCGCAGGCAAAACGGACGCTGAATCCGCCTCGGCCGATGCGCCGGGCATTCTTCGTCTTCATGGCCATCTCTCCGGTGGAAAGGTGTCATGGGCAGGATATTCAGGCCGGTCGCGATCGCGGCCGGCGTGTCATTCGCGGCGGTGGCGGCGCTGTATGCCGTCGCCTGGCAGCACTCCGAAAGCGCGCTGGCGCAGACCTTCGTGGTCAAGGATGCGCCGCTGGTGTTCGTCGGTGACGATGCCGAAGCCGCGCGCGGCGCACACCTCTACGGCGTGCTGGGCTGCGTGGAGTGCCACGGCGCGACGGCCGAGGGCAAGCCGGTGTTCGACGCCGGGCCGGTGGGCCGCGTGGTGGGGTCGAACCTGACGCCCGCCGCCCTCGGCTCGCGCTATGACGCCGACACGATGGCCGCGGCCATCCGCCACGGCGTCGGGCCCGGCGGCCGGCCGCTGCGCTTCATGCCGGCCGACGATTTCAAGAACCTCTCCGACGCCGACACCGCCTCCATCGTCCGCCACCTGCAGTCGCTGCCGCCGTCGGCCAACCAGCCCGGCACCACGACGCTGGGACCGGTGGGCCGCGTGCTGTACCTGTTCGGAAAGCTGAACTGGGTGCCGGCCGAACATATCGACCACGCGCCGCGCGTGCGCACCGCGCCGGCCTCCGCGCCCACGGTGGAATACGGCGCCTACCTGGCCCAGGTCTGCACCGGCTGCCACGGCGTGGATCTCGCCGGCCAGCGCGTGCCGGGCACGCCGCCGGAGATCCCGGTGGCGCGCAACCTCATGATGCACGCCACGGGGCTGCAGGGCTGGACCGAAGCCGACTTCATCCGGGTGATCCGCGAGGGCAGGCGCCCGGATGGCAGCGAGCTGCACGGCTTCATGCCCTGGCGCGTCTATGCCGCGATGACCGACGACGAGTTGCGCGCGATCTGGCTGCACCTGTCCGCCCTGCCGACGCTGCCGGGGCCGCCGAAGGCCTGAGCTGTCCGGCGCCCGGCCCCGGGAGCGTTGCTCCGTGGACGGGGACGTCCCCGGGGGGAGACAGGACATGCCGAAGTTCGTGATTGAACGTGACATCCCGGGCGCGGGCCAGCTGACGCCGTCCCAGCTCAAGGGCATCTCGCAGACCTCCTGCGGCGTGCTCAGTGAAATGGGCCCGAAGATCCAGTGGGTGCAGAGCTACGTCACCGGCGACAAGGTGTACTGCATCTACATCGCGCCCGACGAGGCCACGGTGCGCGAACACGCCAGCCAGGGCGGCTTCCCCGCCAATCGCGTTTCGGAAGTGGCGGCCGTGATCGACCCGACCACCGCCGAGTAGCGACGCTCACTCAAGGTGGGAGTCTGGCCGGTAGCGCTCCATGAAGCGCTCAGGCCGGGTGATCGGCTTGAAGTCGTACTTGGCGTAAAGCCCGTGCGCGTCGCTGGTGGCCAGCAGGAAACGCCGCAGCCCCTGCAGTTCCGGGTGCGCCAGGATGGCCGCCATCATCGCCTGGGAAATGCCCTGGCCGCGATGCCCGGGCAGCACGAACACATCGGCCAGGTAGCCGAAGGTCGCGTGGTCGGTGACCACCCGCGCGAAGCCCACCTGTGCGCCATCGAGCAGCGCGCTGAAGCACAGCGAATGCCGCGCCGCGCGCTCCACCCGGTCGCGCGTGATGCCGCGGCACCAGTACGCATCGCGGCTCAGGAAGCCGTGCACCACGTCCAGGTCCACGCCAGCGAAGCCGGTGCTGATGCGCAGCTCAGCCATACAGCCACTGCGGCAGGCCCGTGGCCAGCCACGGGAACGCCGCCACCAGCGCCAGCATCAGCAGCTGCAGGCCGATGAAGGGCGCCACGCCGCGGTAGACGTCGCCGGTGAGCACCTCGGGTGGCGCCACGCCGCGAAGGTAGAACAGCGCGAACCCGAACGGCGGCGTCAGGAACGAGGTCTGCAGGTTCACCGCCATCATCACGCCCAGCCACACCGGGTCCACGCCCAGCGCCAGCAGCACCGGCCCGACGATCGGCACCACCACGAAGATGATCTCGATGAAGTCGAGCACGAAGCCCAGCACGAACATCAGCACCATCACCGCCACCACCGCGCCCCACTTGCCGCCGGGCAGGCCGCTGAGCGCCTCGTGCACCAGGTCGTCGCCGCCGTAGCCGCGGAACACCAGCGAAAACAGCGCGGCGCCCAGCAGGATGGCGAACACCATCGCCGTCACCTTCACCGTCTGCGTGCCCACTTCCAGCAGGCGCTTCATGCCCAGCCGCCCGTACAGCGCGGCGAACGCCGTGGCGCCGACCGCGCCCACGGCCGCGGCTTCGCTGGCGGTGGCGAAGCCGGCCAGGATGGAGCCCAGCACCAGGCCGATCAGCGTCAGCGCCGGCAGGATGGCCTTGGCCAACTCACCCGCCGAACGCGGCCTGAGGTCGCGCAGCGCCGGCGCGCGTTCGGGGTGGCGCCACGCCACCCACAGCACGTAGGCCAGGTACAGCGCCACCAAGCCAAGGCCCGGCAGCAGTGCGCCGGCGAACAGGTCGCTCACCGACACCGACTCGGGCGCGAAGATGCCCTGCCTGAGCTGCGACTGCTGGTAGGCGTTGCCCAACTGGTCGCCCAGCAGCACCAGCACGATCGACGGCGGGATCACCTGGCCCAGCGTGCCCGACGCGCAGATGGCGCCCGAGGCCAGGCGCGGGCAGTAGCCGTTGCGCAGCATGGTGGGCAGCGAGATCAGCCCCATCGCCACCACCGTGGCGCCGACGATGCCGGTGGACGCCGCCAGCAGCGCACCCACCAGCAGCACGGCCACCACCAGCCCGCCGCGCTTGCGGCCGAACAGCGACGCCACCGCTTCCAGCAGCGATTCCGCGATGCGCGAGCGCTCCAGCATCACGCCCATGAACACGAACAGCGGCACCGCCACCAGCGTCTCGTTGGTCATCACACCGAACATGCGGTTCGGGAAGGCTTCCAGGAAGCTGGCGTCGAAGTTGCCCAGCGCCATGCCCAGGCCCGCCACCAGCAGCGCCACGCCGCCCAGCACGAAGGCCACCGGGAAGCCGCAGGCCAGGCCAGCGAACAGGCCCAGCAGCAGCAGCACCAGCATCAGCACGTGTTGGTCGTGCAGGCTCATGCCTTCGCCTGCCCGAAGGCCGTGCGCGCCGCGCGCAGCGTTTCCGCCAGGGCCTGCAGCATCAGCAGCGCGGCCGACAGCGGCAGCAGCGATTTCAGCAGATACCACCCCGGCAGGCCGCCCGGGTCACGCGAGCCTTCGCGCGCGCTCCAACTGGCGCCGACGTAGTCCCAGCTCATCGCCACGATGAACACGCAGAACGGCAGCAGCAGCAACACCATGCCCGCCAGTTCGATGCGTGCGCGCGTGCGCGGCGTCCAGCGCTGCGAGAACACGTCCACGCGCACGTGGCTGGCGTGCTTCAGTGCGAACGCCAGCCCCAGCAGGAACAGCGCCGAATGCAGCCACAGTACGGCTTCCTGCGCCGCCACCGAGCCCACGCCCAGTGCGTGGCGCGCCAGCACCAGCCCGAACGACAGCGCCACCAGCACGATCGCCAGCACGCCGGCCAGGCGCCCGGCGGCTTCGGTCAGGGTGTCCACCGCGCGCAGGAACGGCGCGGCGCGGGTCAATCCCATTCGTAGATCACCCAGTGCACCGGGCTGACGCGCGGGTCGCGGTCGTCGCGGTTGAGCTTGCCGTTGCCGTCGGTGTCCATCAGGTAATAGGCGGGGCCGCGGCTGGGCGTCACTTTCACCATGTAGACGCGACCGTTCTGGCGATATTCCTCGACCCGGTCGCCGTTGGCTTCGGTGCGGATGCTGACCGTGGGCGGGTCGTCCTTTGCCGGGGCGGCCCCGACGCTTTAGGGAGCGGGTGCCGGCGGGGCCGGCTCGGCGGGCGCGGCGTCCTGGGCAGCCAAGGCGAGCAGCAGCGGCAGAAGGAAGGTCATGGCGGCGCACCTGGGTCGGGCCTTCGAGCATGGCGCAAGCACCGCGGGCGCTCAAGGGCCGCGGGGGCTTAAAATCGCCGCATCGTCCTTTCCGGCCCCGCCATGTCCCGCCTTGTCCTGATTGACGGCTCGTCCTACCTTTACCGCGCCTTCCACGCGCTGCCGCCGCTGACGGCGCCCGACGGCTCGCCCAGCGGCGCGCTGTTCGGCATCGTCAACATGCTGCGCGCCACGCTGAAGGAAAACCCGGACTTCACCGCGTTCGTGGTGGACGCCCCGGGGCCGACCTTCCGCGACGAGATGTATCCGCAGTACAAGGCCCAGCGGCCACCGATGCCGGACGAACTGCGCGCCCAGGTGGAGCCGATGATGAAGATCGTGCAGGCGCTGGGCTTCCCGATCCTGCGCGTGTCGGGCGTGGAGGCCGACGACGTCATCGGCACGCTGGCGCTGCAGGCGCATGCCGCCGGCATCCCCGTCACCATCTCCACCGGCGACAAGGATTTCGCCCAGCTGGTGCGGCCGGGCATCACGCTCACCAACACCATGACCGGCAGCGTGCTGGACGACGCCGGCGTGATGGAGAAGTTTGGCGTGCGGCCCGACCAGATCGTCGACCTGCTGTCGCTGATGGGCGACAGCGTGGACAACATTCCGGGCGTGGACAAATGCGGCCCCAAGACCGCCGCCAAATGGCTGGGCGAGTACGGCACGCTGGACGCGGTGGTGGCCAACGCCGACAAGATCGGCGGCAAGATCGGTGAGAACCTGCGCGCGGCGCTGGCGCGCCTGCCGTTGAACCAGCGGCTGGTGACGATCAAGGTCGACGTTGCGCTCGACCAGGCGCCCACCGACCTCAAGCTTCGCGCGCGCGACGTGGACGCGCTGCGCGATCTTTACGGCAGGTTCGGCTTTGGCGGCGCGCTGCGCGAGCTCGATGGCAAGCCCGCGGCGGCCGGCGCCGGGCCGCGCGCCGCCGCGCCAGCGGCCGCCGCCGAAGCCCCGCTGGATCCCGCGCTGGCTGCCCCGGGTGAATACGAGTGCGTGCTGGACA
>NZ_JAIBFH010000171.1 GCF_019459675.1 Arenimonas sp. | reverse complement strand
GCGCCGGCGCGGCGACCGGCGCGGGCGCTTCGGCCTTGGCGACGGGCTTGTCGTCACCGCCGCAGGCGGCCAGCAGCAGCGAGATCGTCAGGGCGGTGGCAAGCGGTTTGAGGCGCATGGCGATTCCCGGGTCAGCTGGATGGGGAAACTTACTGGCGGGCGGTGCGCGGGTTGCCCGGCAGCGGCAGGCCCGGCGTGGCGCGGAACGGGTTGATGTCCAGGCCGCCGCGGCGCGTGTAGCGCGCATACACGCCCAGGCGCGTGGGCGAACACTGCTGCATCAGGTCCATGAAGATGCGCTCGACGCACTGTTCGTGGAAGTCGCTGTGGTTGCGGTAGCTCACCAGGTAGCGCAGCAGCCCGTCGCGGGCGATGCGCGGGCCGGCGTAGCGGATCTGCAGGCTGGCCCAGTCGGGCTGGCCGGTAACCGGGCAGTTGGACTTGAGCAGGTGCGACACCAGCACTTCGTCGGTGCGCAGCTCGGGATCGGACGACAGGAAGTCGGGGCGCGGCGGACCGTAGTGCGTGATCTCGATCGGCAGGTCGTCGATCAGGTCGCCTTCCAGGGTTTCAATCAGCGCCGCGTTGGCCGACGCGGCGGGCGTCAGCACCACGCTGACCGGCGCGCCGGCCGCTTCGGACAGGTCGCGGATCAGCTGCGCGCGCAGGGTGTCGGTGTCGGAGAAACGCGACTGCGCATAGCTGCCCAGGTAAAGCTTGAAGCTCTTGGACTCGATGATGTTGGTGGACGCCGCCGGCACGCGGAACTCGGCCAGCGCCACGCGCGGCTTGCCGCGGCCGTCGAGCCAGCTCAGCTCGTAGGCATTCCAGAAATCCACGCCCACGAAGGGCAGCTCTTCGCCCAGGCCCAGCACGGCGCGCTGCGTGGCGCGGGCGATCGGGAACAGCAGGCTGGGGTCGTAGGCGCTGCCGTACTCGACGGCTTGGCCCAGCGGGCTGAGTTCGGGGGAGTTCATGGCCGGCATTCTCTCACTCCCGACCCCCTCGTGGTGCCCGGGGCAATGAAAAATTGATGTTTGGCTAACGTGCGGCTAACAACGGGCTAATTCCGGCTTAATCACCCGCGGCGAGCATGCAGGCCATGCCCATCCCCATGCCTGCCGCCGGCGCCTCCACGCGCTTCCACACCGCCACGCTGATCGAGGCGGGCCATCCTGAACGCAGGGAGGTGGAGGCCTTCATCGCCCAGGTGTACGCCGATCGCTATGGCGCCAGCCTCACCAGCTTCCTGCCGCGGCTGCTGGCCTTCCGCGACCACGCCGGGGCACTGCAGGCCGCCGTGGGCCTGCGCCGGGGCCAGGAGGGCGCCCTGTTCGTCGAGCAGTACCTCGACCTTCCGGCCGAAGCCAGCCTTCACGCCCGCCTCGGCCGTGCGGTGCGCCGCAGCGAGCTGGTGGAAGTGGGCAGCTTCGCTTCGCGATCCCCCGGCGATGCGCGCGAAGTGATCGTGCTCATCACCGACCTGCTGCATCGCGCCGGCGTGCGCTGGGTGCTGTTTGCCGCCACCCGCCAGCTGCGCAATGCCTTCGACCGGCTGCGCCTGGCCACGGTGGTGCTGGCCGAAGCGCGCAGCGACCGTCTGCAGGGCGATCCGGCGCAGTGGGGCACGTACTACGACGCGCAGCCGCAGGTTCTGTTTGGCGACATCGCCGCCGGGCACGCGTTCCTTCATCGCGGGCTGGCGCCGTCGGAGCCGTCGTCGTCGGCCCCGGCCATGGACGCCTGCGCGGCGTCAGCGCGATGAGTGGTTTTTCACTTCTTGCCGCCACCCTGCAGGGGACGGCGCCGCGCATCTTCACTGCCGAGGGCACGCTCAGCGCCCAGGCCCTTTCGGACCGCGAACAGCGCCTGGCGCAGGCCCTCGATGCGCACGGCCTGCGCCGGATCGCCAGCCGCCTGGACAACGGCCCGGCGTGGCTGGCGCTGGATCTTGCGATCCGCCGCCTGGGCGGCGTGCACATTCCGCTGCCCACGTTCTTCAGCGCCGGCCAGGTGACGCATGCGCTCAGTTCCAGTGGCGCCGAAGCGGTGGTTACTGCCGGCGCGGAAAGCACGCCCATCGGCGCCGCGGCCCGGGACCGCCTGGCCCTGGGCGCCGGCCTGGTCGCGTGGCGGCTACAGGCTGCGCGCCCGACCCTGCCCGAGGGCACGGCCTGCATCACCTACACGTCCGGCACCACGGGCCAGGCCAAAGGCGTGTGCCTGGGCGCCGACAGCCTGCTCACCGTGGCCGGTTCGCTGGTGGAAGCGGCGCGTGCGCTGTCGCCGCGCCGGCACCTGTGCCTGATGCCGCTGTCCACGCTGCTGGAGAATGTTTCCGGCCTGTATGCGGCCCTGCTGAGCGAGGCGGAAATCGCGGTGCCGCCGCTCGCCGAGATCGGCTACACGGGCGCGGCGGGCCTGGACGTGCCGAAGCTGTTGGCCTGCCTCCAACGCTACCAGCCCGAGAGCGCCATCGTGCTGCCGCAGCTGCTGCTGGCCCTGGTGAGCGCGGCCGAACAGGGCCACCGTCTGCCCTCGTCCCTGCGCTTCCTGGCCGTGGGCGGAGGGCGCGTCGGACCGCGCCTGCTGGCCCGCGCCGCGGCGCTGGGGCTGCCGGTGTTCGAAGGCTATGGCCTCACCGAATGCGCGTCGGTGGTCTGCCTCAACCGCCCGGGCGCGCTGCGGCCGGGCAGCGTCGGCCGCGCGCTGCCGCACGCCAAGGTGACCGTGCTCGACGGCGAACTGCAGGTGGACGGCGTGCGCTGCCTGGGCTACCTGGGCCAGGACGGGCCTGCGCCAGGCCCGATCGCCACCGGCGACCTGGGTCATGTCGACGACGAGGGCTTCGTGCACGTCACCGGCCGCTCGAAGAATGTGTTCATCACCGCGTTCGGCCGCAACGTTTCGCCCGAATGGGTGGAAAGCGAACTGCTGCAGCACCCGGCATTCGCCCAGGCGCTGGTGTGGGGCGAGGCGCGCCCGCGCAACGTCGCCGTGGTCTGGCCCCGCCCCGCCGGGCAGGGCGCGGGGGGGCGCCG
>NZ_JAIBFH010000165.1 GCF_019459675.1 Arenimonas sp. | reverse complement strand
ACCGGCCAGATGCTGGCCACGCTGTGGGGGCGCCCGCAGGCGACCTTCGCCAGCAAGCTGGAGATCGCCGACGGCAAGGCCACGGTCACCCGTGAAGTCGACGCCGGCCTGGAAACGCTGGAAGTCGACCTGCCCGCCGTCATCACCACCGACCTGCGCCTGAACGAGCCGCGCTTCATCAAGCTGCCCGACATCATGAAGGCCAAGTCCAAGCCGATGGAAACCCTGCAGCTCGCCGACCTGGGCGTGGACAGCGGTGACCATCTCAAGACCACCCACTTCGCCCCGCCTGCCAAGCGCAGCAAGGGCGTGATGGTGAAGGACGTTGCCGAGCTGGTCTCGGCGCTCAAGGCCAAGGGCCTGGCGTAAGGAGCCGATGACATGAGCAAGGTACTGATCATCGCCGAGCATCTCGGCGGCAAGCTGAACTCCTCCACCGCCCGCTGCGTGAGCTGCGCGCAGGCCATCGCCGGCGCGGAAATCCACGTGGCCGTGCTGTCCGACGCACCGGACGCCGTCGCCGCCGAAGCCGCGCAGATCGCCGGCGTGGCCAAGGTCATCACCGTCACCAACGCTGCCAACGCCCATCCGATCGCGCAGGTGCTGGCGCCGCAGGTGGCCAAGCTGGCCGCCGGCTATTCGCACGTGTTCGGCCCGTCCACCACCTTCGGCAAGGACCTGATGCCCTGCGTGGCGGCCCTGCTGGGCGTGGCCCAGGTGTCGGACATCATGACGGTGGAATCGAGCCACGTGTTCAAGCGGCCCATCTACGCCGGCAACGCCATCATCACGGTGGAAGCACCGTCGTCGATGGCCCTCGTTGGCACCGTGCGCACGGCTTCGTGGCCGGCGGCGGCGGGCGGCGGCAGCGCGGCGGTGGAAGCGGCGTCGGTGGACGCCACCCTGCCCTCGCACACGCGCTTCGTTTCGCTGCAGCAGGGCAAGTCCGACCGCCCCGACCTGCAGGGCGCCAGCAAGGTGGTCAGCGGCGGTCGCGCGCTCGGTTCGGCCGATGCGTTCTCGATCATCTATTCGCTGGCCGACAAGATGGGCGCGGCCGTGGGCGCCTCGCGCGCCGCGGTGGACGCCGGCTACGTGCCCAACGAACTGCAGGTCGGCCAGACCGGCAAGATCATCGCCCCGGAACTCTACGTGGCCATCGGCATCAGCGGCGCCATCCAGCACCTCACCTGCATCAAGGACGCGGGCACCATCGTCGCCATCAACAAGGACGCCGAGGCCCCCATCTTCGAAGTGGCCGACTTCGGCCTCGTCGGCGACCTCTTCACTCTGGTCCCCGACCTCGAACAGTCCCTGTAAAACCGCACCAGGTACATCTTCACGCTGATTGAGACGCTGGCCCCGCTGGGCCAGGCCCGGACCAGAA
>NZ_JAIBFH010000247.1 GCF_019459675.1 Arenimonas sp. | reverse complement strand
GGGTGGGGGGGGCGTCGTTTCGGGGTCATTGAAAGCCGCGACGGGCGCGACCCCGGACGCGCGGGCTGGCGGCGCCCCGTTTCCGCGCTGATACTACGGCCACGGAGGAACCCATGACCCAAGCCCTGCACGTGATCATCCTGGCCGCCGGCGAGGGCAAGCGCATGAAGTCGCGCGCGCCCAAGGTGCTGCAGCCCATCGCCGGCAAGCCCATGCTTGCGCACGTCATCGCCGCCGCCCACTCGCTGGGCGCGGCCGGCGTGCACATCGTCTACGGCCATGGCGGCGACCAGGTTCGCGCGGCGTTCGCCGATGAAGCCGACCTGCGCTGGGCCGAACAGGCCCAGCAGCTGGGCACCGGCCACGCCGTGCAGCAGGCCATGCCTGAAGTGCCCGACCAGGCCCGGGTGCTGGTGCTGTATGCCGACGTGCCGCTGATCACGGTGGCCACGCTGCAGCGCCTGTTGGCCGCCGGCGGCGACCGTGCCGCCGTGCTTACCGAAACCCTGGCCGACCCGACGGGTTACGGCCGGGTGGTGCTGGACGGCAATGGCGACGTGCTGGCCATCGTCGAACAAAAGGACGCCGACGAGACGCAGCGCGCCGTGCGCCTGGTCAATACCGGCGTCATCGCCGCGCCGGCGGCTGACCTGCGCCGCTGGCTGCGCCGCCTGGGCAACAACAACGCCCAGGGCGAGTACTACCTCACCGATATCTTCGCGATGGCGCGTGCCGACGGCCATCCGGCCGCCCAGGTGGGCTGCAATGTCGCGGGCGAAGCGGAAGGCGCCAACGACCCGGTGCAGTTGGCCAGCCTGGAGCGTGCGTTCCAGCGCCGCGCCGCCGAGGCGCTGATGCGCCAGGGCGTGCGCATCGCCGACCCGGCGCGCTTCGACCAGCGCGGCAGCGTGGAAGTGGGCATGGACGTGGAGCTGGACGTCAACGTGGTGCTGGAAGGGCGCGTGCGCCTGGGCGACGGCGTGCGCATCGGCCCGTTCTGCCGCCTGCGAAACGTGGACCTGGCCGCCGGCACCGTGGTCAACGCGCACTGCGACCTGGACGGCGTGGTGGCGCGCGGTGCGTGCACCATCGGCCCGTTCGCGCGGCTCCGGCCCGGCACCGACCTTGCCGACGGCGTCCACATCGGCAACTTCGTCGAAACCAAGAAGGCGCGCCTGGGTCCGGGCTCGAAGGCCAACCACCTGAGCTACCTGGGCGACGCCGAGATTGGCGCCGCGGTGAACATCGGCGCCGGCACCATCACCTGCAACTACGACGGCGTGAACAAGTTCACCACCACCATCGGCGACGGTGCGTTCATCGGCTCGAACTCGGCGCTGGTGGCACCGGTGGAGATCGGCGAGGGCGCCACCATCGGCGCCGGATCGGTGATTACCAAACCGGCGCCGGCGGGCAAGCTGTCGGTGGCGCGCGGTCGCCAGGCCACGCTTGAAGGCTGGCAGCGGCCCACCAGGAAACCCTGACGCCGCACCGGCGCGATGCCGCGGCGCTTACCGCCAGGTGCCTTGAGCGGCTTCAGGCCAGCTGGGCGTCGACGACGGGGATCACCATCGCCACGATCAGGCCACCGTCGCTGCGGTTGCCCAGGCTGATGCGGCCGCCGTGAGCTTCGGCGATCTCGCGCGCCAGCGCCAGGCCCAGGCCGGTGCCGCTGCGTTTGGTGGAATAGAACGGCACCAGCGCGTTCGCCAGCACGGCGTCGCTCATGCCGCTGCCGCGGTCCATCACCTCGATGCGCAGCTGGCCGGGCTGGCGTCGCACGCGCAGGCTCACCTGGTCGGCGGCCGAACCTGATTCATGGGCATTCTTGAGCAGGTTCAGCAGCGCCTGTTCCATCTGCGGCACGTCCAGCCGCGCGGTGTCGGCGGGCAGTGCCTCATCCAGCGTGAAATCGATCTGGCTGCGCAGCCGGGCCACGAACTCCGGCCACTGCAGCGCCTCAAGCCGCGGCGCGGGCAACTTGGCGAAGTGCGCATAGCCGCGGATAAAGCCCTCCAGGTGGCGCGCACGCTCTTCGATGGTGCCGAACACCGACACCAGCCGATCGTATTGGCCGCGGCGCGTGAGTTCGGCGCCCGAATGGGCCAGCGACGCCATGGGCGCCAGCGAATTGTTGAGTTCGTGGCTGATCACGCGGATCACCTTCTTCCACGTCTGCACTTCCTGCCGGCGCAGCTCGGCCGTCAGCTGGCGCAGCATCAGCAGCAACTGCACGCGGCCGTTGAGCCGGAATTCGCGGCGGGCGATGTGCCAGGTCTGTTCGTCGTCGCCGTCGCCTATGGCGAACAGGCCGTCGCGTCCGGACTGCACCGCGTCCCGCAGCGGTTCGGGCACCGACGCCAGCAGCGCGTCCAGCACGTGCCCTTCGAGCCTGCGGCCGGCGTTGAACTCGCGCCGCGCCGCCAGGTTGGCGTAGCTCACGCGGCCCGACGAATCCACCAGCACCATCGCCACCGGCGTGTTCTGCACCATGGTGTCGAGCAGCAGCTCGCGCTGCACCAGGCCCAGCCGCTGCTCGCGCAGCGCATCGCCCAGGGCGTTGTGGGTGGCCACCAGTGCGCCCAGTTCGTCGCTCACCGGCCACGACAGGCCGAAGCTGAAGTCACCGTCGCGGTAGCTGTCCACCGTGCCCGACAGGGCGCGGAACAGGGACAGCATCGGCTGCACCACCCGCCGCATGGCCACGGCCAGCACCGGCAGCATCACCAGCAGTGCGATGGCGAAGGCCGCCAGCGGCGAACCGATCCACGCCTGCAGCGCCAGCGCCAGCGCTATGCCTGCGGCCAACAGCGCGAACGCCACGCCGGCCAGCCGCCCCGCCAGCGACACGCGCGCCCGTCGCGTCTTCGCCATCTCAGCCGCGCCCGATGCCCAGCCGCTCCAGGCGCCGGTAAAGCGCCTGGCGGCTGAGGCCCAGTTCGGCCGCTGCCTGCGCCAGCACGCCGTTGGCGCGCGCGATGGCGGCCTCGATGGCGGCGCGGTCGGGCTCGGCGTCGGTGTTCGCCTGCGGTGCCGCGGGTGTCGCAACCGGCAGGCCCAGGTCAGCCACGCCGATCTGGGCGCCGGTGCCCAGCAGCAGCGCGCGCTGCAGGGTGTTCTTCAGCTCGCGCACGTTGCCGGGCCAGCGATGACGCAGCAGCGCCTCGCGCGCGGCTGCCGACAAGGGCTTCGCGCCGCCCAGGAAATGTTCGGCCAGCGGCAGGATATCGTCGGGGCGATCGGCCAGCGCCGGCACGCGCAGCTCGATCAGGTTGAGCCGGTAGTAAAGGTCTTCGCGGAACTGCCCGGCGCGGATCATCGCGGGCAGGTCGGCATTGGTGGCGCTGATCACGCGCACCTGCACCTGGCGTTCGCGGTTGCTGCCGAGGCGCTCGAAGCGGCCAGTCTCGAGCACGCGCAGCAGCTTCATCTG
>NZ_JAIBFH010000156.1 GCF_019459675.1 Arenimonas sp. | reverse complement strand
CGCACGCAAAGGATGCCCCGGGGCAGCGGATGAAAACGTGTGCAGCCCGGTGACGGGCCCCGCCGCTAGGCGCTAGGCTGTTGGCATGAGCCAGACCCCCGCCGACACCGCCCCCCTCGAGTCGCTGCGCGACATCGACCTGCCGCCCACCGACGCCCTGCTGCGCGAAGACGTCAAGCGCCTGGGCGCCCTGGTCGGCGAAATCCTGGCGGAGCAGGTCTCGCCCGATTTCCTGGCGGATGTCGAAACCCTGCGCATCGCGGCCATCCGGCGGCGTGAGGCCGGCGCCCCCATCGAGGCCCTGTCCGACCGCCTGCACGAGCTGCCGCTGGACCGCGCCGAGCTGCTGGTGCGCGCCTTCGCCGCCTACTTCCAGGCCGTGAACCTGGCCGAGCGCGTGCACCGCATCCGCCGCCGCCGCGACTACCAGAGGCTGGGCGAAGCGCCCCAGCCCGGTGGCCTGGAGGACAGCCTGCGCCAGCTCAAGGCCGACGGCGTGGACGCGGCCACCGTGTCCGCCCTGATCGCCCGCCTGCGCGTCGAGCCCGTGTTCACCGCCCATCCCACCGAAGCCGTGCGCCGCGCCCTGCTCGAGAAGGAAAGCGAAGTGGTGCGCTGCCTGATCGAGGACATTGACCGCAACCTCACTCCGCAGGAGCGCCGCGCCGACATCGAGCGCATGCGCCTGGCCCTGACCGCCAGCTGGCAGACCGACGAAACCCCGCCGGAAAAGCCCAGCGTGGCCGACGAGTTCGAGCACGTCGCGTTCTACCTGTCCGACGTGCTTTACCGCGTGCTGCCGGTCTTCCATGAAGTGTTCGAGGACGCGCTGCACACCGTCTACGGCGACGAGGCGGCCGAGCTGCCGCCGGTGCTGGGCTTCGGCTCCTGGGTCGGCGGCGACATGGACGGCAACCCGAACGTGGGTGCCGCCACCATCGACGCCACGCTGTCGGGCCAGCGCGCCCTGGTGCTGGCGAACTACCGCCGCGACCTGGCGCGGCTGGGCGAAGTGCTCAGCCAGTCCTCGGGCCGCGTCGGCGTGTCGCCCGAGCTGCTTCGCCGCACCGACGAATACGCGCGCCGCTTCCCGAAGGCCGCCGACCGGCTCAAGTCGCGCCACGCCGACATGCCTTACCGTCGCTTGTGCGCGCTGGTGTCGGCACGCCTGGCCGCCACCGAGCAGGACAAGCGCGAGGGCTACGAAGACGCCGACGCGTTCCTGGCCGACCTGCGCCTGCTCGAAGCCAGCCTGCAGGCCCATCGCGGCGAACACGCGGGCGCGTTCGCCGTGCGGCGCCTGCGTCGGCGCGCCCAGGCTTTCGGCTTCCACCTGGCCACGCTGGACCTTCGGCAGGAATCCACCCAGCACGACCTGGCGCTGGCCGCCCTGCTGGGCGACGACGCCTGGCCATCGCGGCCCTGGCCCGAGCGGGCCGAACGGCTGCGCGAACTGATCGCGGGCACCGCGCCGCCGGCCGTGCCCGATGCCACCGACGCGGTGTCGGTGCTGGACGTCTTCCGCACCGTGGCCGACGCCCTGCCGCGCTACGGCGCGCGCGCCTTCGGCCCCTACATCATTTCCATGAGCCGCAGCGCCGCCGACGCGCTGGCGGTGATCGCCCTGGCGCGCATCGCCGGCTGCACAAATCGCGATGGCGCCGTGCCGCTGGACGTGGCCCCGCTGTTCGAAACCGTGGACGACCTGCAGGCGGCCGCCGACACGCTGCGCTCGCTGTTCGCCGACCCGGCGTACCGCGAACACCTGCGCGAACGCGGCGACCGCCAGGTGGTGATGCTGGGCTATTCCGACAGCGCCAAGGACGGCGGCCTGGTGGCTTCGCGCTGGGCCCTGCAGCAGACCCAGGTGCAGCTGACCGCGCTGGCGGCCGAGGCCGGCGTGCGCATCGCCTTCTTCCACGGCCGCGGCGGCTCGCTGTCGCGCGGCGGCGGCAAGACCGAGCGCGCCGTGATCGCCGCGCCGCGCGGTTCGGTGGACGGCACCCTGCGCCTGACCGAACAGGGCGAAGTGATCCACCGCAAATACGGCATCCGCGCCATCGCCCTGCGCAACCTCGAGCAGATGACCGGCGCCGTGCTGCGCGCCAGCCTGCGCCCGCGCCCGGCCGAACCGCGCGAAGCCGCGTGGCGCGCCATGGCCGCCGACATCGCCCAGGCCGCGCGCGCGCACTACCGCGGCCTGGTTTACGACACGCCCGGCTTCGTCGACTACTTCCGCGCCGCCACGCCGATTGACGTGATCGAGCGCCTGCGCATCGGCTCGCGGCCCAGCAAGCGCGGCACCGCCGGTGGCGTGTCCTCGCTGCGCGCCATCCCGTGGGTGTTCGCGTGGTCGCAGAACCGCTGCGGCCTGACCGCGTGGCTGGGCGTGGGCACCGGCCTGGCTTATGGCATCGGAAAATACGGACACGATGCGTTGGCCGAGATGGCGCGCGACTGGCCGTTCTTCGCCACGCTGGTGGACGACGTGGAGATGGTGCTGGCCAAGTCGGACCTGGGCATCTTCGAGCGCTATTCGACGCTGGCGGGCGATGCACACGGCGAATTCTTCCCGGGCATCGCCCAGGAGTTCGGCCGCACGCGCGACGCCATCCTCGCTCTCAAGGGCCAGGCGGCGCTGCTGGACGGCGACTTCCGCCTGCGCCAGTCCATCCGCCTGCGCAATCCCTACGTGGACCCGATCAGCCTGCTGCAGGTGGACCTGCTGGCGCGCTGGCGCGCCGCGGGCCGGCCGGAAGACGCGCTGTTCCATGCGCTGGTGACCACGGTGAACGGCATCGCCGCAGGCGTGCAGAACACCGGCTGATCAGCTGACGCGGTCGGCCTTGCGCAGCAGGGCGATCCACTCTTGCTCACTCTCGCGCGTGTGGGCGGGCAGGCGGTTGGCGTCCCGCAGCGCGTCGGCGGCCAGGGTGCGGGCGCGCTCGGTCTCGCCCCATTCGTGCAGCAGGATGGCATAGCGGGCGCGCGCTTCGAAGCCGGGGAAATAGTCCACCAGCACGCCGAACTCCTCGTGTGCCTTTTCGCGATCACCCAGCGCCGCCACGGCGCGGGCGTAGACCAGATGGGCGCTGGGTGATTTGAAGTCGGGGTTGGCGGCGATCAGGCGGTCCAGCAGGTCGCGCGCTTCGCCGGCGCGGCCGGTTTCCAGCAGAGCCTTGGCCAGGCGCGCCTGGATGTCGGCGTCGCCGGCGTACTGGCCCTGCAGCGCGCGCTGGTAGTGCGGCACGGCTTCCGCGGCGCGGTCGGCCGCCAGCAGGGCGTCGGCCAGGCGCAGCTGGTTGCCCACCGTAGGCGCCAGCTCGACGGCGTGGGTGGCGTTGCGCAGTTCGCGCGTGGGGTCGAACAGCTGGCGCACCTTGCTGCCCACCTTGCGCACGCCGCGGTGCTGGCGCACCTCGGGCAGCCAGATGGCGATGCCGTACACCAGGCTGCCCAGCAGCGGGAACAGGAACAGGATCAGCAGCCAGTAAAGCTCCTGGCGCGTGCGCACCGCATGGATGGCGAAGAAAACCGCCGCGATGACGTGCAGCCCGATACCTAGAAATTGCATGGCGCCTCCGGAGACTGACCCCGATTATCGGGTAATCGCCCCGGCTCCGGGAGTCAGGCCGAAGTGACGTCGCGCAGCTCCCAGTGGCTGCCCGCCAACAGGCGCAGGCGGTGCTTGAAAACCTCGCCCGGCAGCACCGTGGTGGCCTGCAGGCGCACGGTCAGGTCGTCCTGCTCGCCGGTCACCACGGCCGCCGGGTCAACGGTGCCCAGGGTCGGCTCCACGCCGTCCGGATCGTCCTGCAGGCCCCGCCAGCGATCGAACAGCGCCGACGAACGCAGCGCCGCCTGAAGCTCCTCGGCGAAGCCCTCGGCGCTGGACGAGTGGAACGCCAGGCTGGCCACTGGGCCGCGTGCAAGGGCGGGATCGGGCAGGCGCAGGTGGTAGCGGGTGGCCATGGGGTTCTCCTGAAAAGGGGCAGGCCTACAGCATAGGCCCCCCACATGAACTCCGCCCGACGGCGGCGACTAGTGCGTGTGTCCCGCTGCGGACTTGGGGCAGTGGCAGGGTGCCGTCGGGCCATACTCGACGCCCATCTGCACGCCGTTGCCGCTGCGCTGCCAGAAGAACACCGGCGCCGGCCGCTGCTTGCCGCCAATCTCGGCCAGGGTGGCGGCGTCATAAAGCCGGCCGTTCACCATCACCATTGCGGTGTCGGCGCTGTGCTGGATTTTCTCCAGCGGGTTGCCGTCCACCACCGCCAGGTCGGCACGCTTGCCCACTTCGATCGAGCCCAGTTCCTTGGCCAGGCCCAGGTAGCCGGCGCCGTCGATGGTGGCCGCGCGCAGCGCTTCCCAGTTGCTGAAGCCGCCCTGCGTGAGCGACCAGAGCTCCCAGTGCGGCGCCAGGCCCTGCAGCTGGCCGTGGCCGCCCACCAGGATCGGCGTGCCGTTGTCGCGCAGCTGCTTGGCGGCCTTGGCCACTTCCACGTGGTAGTAGTCCCAGTCGGGCGCGGTTTCGCGCCGCACCGTCTGCCCGTACAGCGAGTTCTTCGGGAAGAAGCGCAGCAGGCGCTCGTTCTCCCAGACGTTGTCGCGCGCATACCAGTAGCGTTCGGCGTTCAGGCCGCCGTAGTTCACCACCAGCGTGGGCGTGTTGCCCACGTCGGTGTTGCGCCACAGTTCGGTCACGTCGCGGTAAAGCGGCGCCACCGGGATGTTGTGCTCCACGCCGGTCACGCCGTCCACGATCATCGTCATGTTGTGCTGGAAGGTGCTGCCGCCTTCCTCCACCACCAGCATGCCCAGCTCGCGCGCGGCCTGGTTGATCTGCTGGCGCTGGTCGCGCCGGGGCTGGTTGTACGACTTGACCGAAAAGGCACCGTTCGCCTGCATGCGGCGCAGGTGGCCGCGGGCGTCGTCAATCGAGTTCACCACCGCCTTGAAGTCGCCGTCGGCGCCGTAAAGAATGGTGCCGGTGGAGTACACGCGCGGCCCCACCATCAGGCCGGCCTTCACCAGTTCGCTTTGCGAGAATACGAACTCGGTGGTGGCCGACGGGTCGTGCATGGTGGTGACGCCGAAGGCGAGGTTGGCGCTGTAGGCCCAGTTGGCCTGCGGCACCACGCCCTGGCCGAAGTGCGCGGCATGCGCGTGCACGTCCACGATGCCGGGGAAGACGGTCTTGCCGCTGATGTCGAGCTCGCGCGCGCCGGCCGGGATGGCCACGCTGCCGCGCTTGCCGACCGCGACGATGCGCTCGCCGCTGACCACCACCACGCCGTCCTCGATCACTTCCTGGGCGCGGTTGGCGTCGCGCATGGTCACCACGCGGCCGCCCACCAGGGCGAAGGTGTCGGTGGGGCGGTCGGTGGGCAGGCGCAGGCCCACTTCAACGCCGGCATCGGCCTTTGCGGCCGCCAGTGCACGGCTATGGTAACGGTTGCCCACCATCCAGTGCAGCGACTTCGAGTCGGCGCCCCAGTGCAGGTAGCTGCCCATGTCGGTGCCCAGCGCGGTGACCGGCACCGCCTTGGTGTCCTTGTTGAGCTCGATGCTGCCGCCGGTCATCGGCAGCGGCGCCACGTAGCCGTTGAACAGTTCGGTGAAGGCCACCGACCGGCCGTCGGGGCTGATGGCCACGTGGTCCACGTACTTGAGGCTGAACACCTCGCGCGACTGTTCGCCGTTGAGGCCCACGCTCTGCAGCTTTTTTTCCAGGCCGCCACCGGTGAGGAAGTAAACGCGCTTGCCGTCCGGCGAGAACTGCGGGTCGGCACCGTTGCGCGCCACCTGCACAGCTTCGCCGCCGGCCGCGGGCATCACGAACACGCCGCGCACGCCGCTCCACAGGCTGCCGGTGAGTCCGCCGCCGCCCTGGCGCGAATACACGATGCGGCTGCCGTCGGGCGACCAGCGCGGGCCGTAGTAAAAGCCCGGCTGCGTGGTGAGCGCGCGCGACTGGCCCGTGGCCAGGTCGAGCTCGCGGATGGCGCCCATTTTTTCGTCCGACCACGTGGTGTAGAGCAGCTTGCGCCCGTCGGCGCTGAACGACGGCTGGTACTCGAAGCCCGCCGCATCCGCGTTCAGGCGCCTGGGCTCGCCGCCCGGCAGCGCCTTGGTCCACAGCTGGCCCACCGCGTGGAACACCATCGTCTTGCCGTCGGGGCTGGTGGCCACGTCGCGGATCATCTTCGGGCTGAACGCGTCGCCGTCGAAGGCCTGGTCGAAGCGCAGCGCGGGCAGCACCGTCTGCGACACTTCGGCCGTGAAGGGCACCGGGGTCGGCTGGCCGCTGGCCATGTCCACGTTCCACAGCTTGCCCTGGGCCCAGATCAACACCGCCTTGGAATCGGGCGTCCAGTCGAAGTTGGGGTAGGGCCCGAAGATGGCCCACGCTTCCTGCTGGTCGTGCGACAGGCCGTCCCACACCGGGCGCGATTCGCCCGACGCCAGGTCCAGCACGTGCAGCACCGTCTTGTCGCGCACGCGCTTCACGAAGGCCAGCGACTTGCCGTCGGGCGAGGGCTGGGGGCGCACCGCGCCGCCGGCGCTGGACACCACGTTCTCGATCTCGCCGGTTTCCCGGTCCATGCGTCGGATGGCGTAGATCATGTCGTGCACGTTGCGGTTGTATTCGAAGCCGCCGCCCGGGCTCATGTCCTCGGAGAAATAGATGAAGCGGCCGTCGGGCGACAGCGCCGGTTCGCCCTGGTCCTGCTGGTCGTTCTTGCGCTTGGTCAGCTGCAGGCCCGTGCCGCCGTCGCGGTGGTAAAGCCACAGCTCACCGGCGCCGAGCGAGCGCTGCGAAGTGAAGTGCTTGCGGCCCACGAGGTATTGGCCGTCGGGCGTCCACGCGCCGTTGTTGAGCAGGCGGAAGTCTTCCTTCGACACCGCAGTGGCACCGCTGCCGTCGGCCTTCATGCGCCACAGGTTGTTGCCGCCGCCGCGGTCGGAGGTGAACGCAATTTCCTTGCCGTCGGGCGAGAAGCGCGGCTGGATGTCCCAGGAGGCGCCGCTGCTCAGGCGCTTGGCGCTGCCGCCGGCCGCCGGCAGCACGTACAGGTCGCCCAGCATCGAGAACACGATCTGCTGGCCGTCCGGGCTCAGGTCGAGGTCGAGCCAGGTGCCTTCGTCGGTGCTGAAGCGCACGGTCTTGCCCTTGGCATGCGCGGCATTGACGTCCCACTTGGGCGCGGCTGCTCCCGCGGCGTTCGCGCCGATGCAAAGCGTGAGGCAAACAGCGAGCGCAAGCGGACGACGGGACGACATGGGCAACTCCATTCAGGGGACCGGTGGATGCTAGGCCAAGCGCCCGCCGGGCGACCAGGCCGAAGGTCATGGGCGGGCAAAAGCGTGAGCCGGTTGGCGTTTATGAATATCCAATTGGAACAAATGCTTGCGCTTGCACGGAGCGCGCCCCCAGAGTAGGGACATGGTTCCCCCCCGCGCCATGACCCCTGCATTTTCGCGTACCGCTGCGCTCGTCGCGGCAACGGCCTGTGCGCCCGCATGGGCGTCTTCGTCGCCCCTTACGCTGGCCGCCTGGTTTTCGAGCGGTGCCACCCTGGCCCTGGCGGCCGCCCTGCTGATCTGCTGGCTGGTGCTGCACGAGCGCGTGGTGCCGCGTTCGGCCTGGCAGCCTTTCGCCGTCACGGCGGCGGTGGTCACGCCCGCGGTGGGCTTCATGGCCGGACGCTGGCCGCTGTTGGCGCTTTGCCTGTCGCTGGCGGCCCTGGCCTGGGGCCTGCTGATGGTGCACCGGCTGTCGTCGCGCATGCAGCACCTGCTGGAGGAGCGCGACCGCGCCCGCGCCGCCGCCACCCAGGCCAGGAAAGACTCCGAACGCGATGCGCTCACCGGTGCGCTCAACCGCGCCACCTGGCGCCAGCGCCTCGAGCAGCTGGCCAACGACGGCAGCGCCATGCAGCCGCCGCGGCCGCTGTCGGTGCTGTTTTTCGACATCGACCTGTTCAAGCTGATCAACGACAGCCTGGGCCACGGCGTGGGCGACGACTGCCTGCGCGCCGTGTCGGCCTGCGTGGCCGCCGAGCTGCGTGGCGGCGACGTGCTGGGGCGCATGGGCGGGGAGGAGTTCGCGGTGGCGCTGCCCGGGGCCAGGCGCATCCACGCCATCGCCGTGGCCGAGCGCATCCGCGTGGCGGTGCAGGGCCACTGCCGCATCGTCGGCGAAGAAGTAGTGGAGCTGACGGTGAGCATCGGCGCCGCCGAATACCTCAGCGCCGACGAATCCCTGGACGCCCTGGTCGACCGCGCCGACCGCGCGATGTACAACGCCAAGGACTCGGGCCGCAACATGGTGGTGGCCGACGCGGCGGTGCCCGCGGTCCCCTGAGCTGACCGCAGTGCGATAATTGGCCCCCATCGTCACCGGGGTCGGACATGCTGCCGCTGCTGGTCAACCTTCGCTACCTGGCGGTCATCGGGCAACTGATGACCATCGCCTTCGTCCGGCTAAAGCTGGGGCTGGGCATCCCGGTGCTGCCGCTGGTGTCGATCACGCTGGCGCTGCTGGCGTTCAACGTGGCCACGCAGCTTTGGCATCGCCAGCGCCCGGTCGGGCGCCGCACGCTGGGGCTGCAGCTGGCCGTGGACGTGGTGGCGCTGACGGGGCTGCTGTATTTTTCCGGTGGCCCGGGCAATCCATTCGTGTCGCTGTACCTGGTGCCTGTCGCGCTGTCGGCCATCGCGCTGGAAGTGGTGCCCATGGTCGCACTCACCGTGCTGGCGGCAGGCTGCTACACGGTGCTGCTGTCGCACAATATTCCGCTGCCGCACGTGCACGGCCGGGATTTTGAACTGCACATGACCGGCATGTGGGTGAACTTCCTGCTCAGCGCCACCATCATGGCGGCCGTGCTGAGCCGCTTCATCGCCACCGTGAAGGACCAGCGCAACCGGCTGCTGCTGTCGCGCGAACGCGCCGTGCGCGACGAGTCGCTGCTGGCCCTGGGATCGCTGGCGGCCGGCACGGCGCATGAGCTCAACACGCCGCTCACCACCCTAGGCCTGCTGGCAGATGACTGGTGCAGTTCGGAAGATCCGCCGTCGCGCGAGGACCTGGCCCTGATGCGCGCGCAGGTGGCGCAGTGCCGCGACCACGTGCGCGCGCTGGCCGACCTGGCGCGGCGCGGCGCCGTCGATGAGCCCGCGTCCGAGCCCGCTCATGCCTTCGTGCAGCGCTGCGTTGAGCGCTGGCGTCTGCTGCGTCCCAGCGTCGAGGCCGTGCTTGAGAACGCCGCCGGAGACGCCTGGCTGCGTGTTACGCCGTCGCTGCCGCAGGCCCTGATCAACCTGATGAACAACGCCGCCGACGCCAACGCGGCCACCGGCAGCGGCGAACCCGTGCGGATCGACGCGGCCGTGGTCGGCGACTGGCTGGTGGTGGGCATCGCCGACCGCGGCCCGGGGATCGGGAAGCCGGGCCCCCTCGCTTCAGAGTCGACGGTGGGGTTGGGCATGGGCCTGCTGGTGTCGCAGGCCGGCATCGAGCGGCACGGCGGCCGTGTGCGCCATCTGACGCGCGACGGTGGCGGCAGCCGGGTGGAAATCGACCTGCCGCTGCAGGAAGCGCCGTGAACTTCCCGCCCAGCCTGCTGCTGGTGGATGACGACGAAGCCTTCTGCCGCGTGCTGTCGCGCCAGCTGGCGCAGCGTGGCGTCGCCCCCCCCGGGGCGCCCCCCCGGCCCGCCCCGCCGCGGGGCCCCCCCCGCCCTCAGCCC
>NZ_JAIBFH010000146.1 GCF_019459675.1 Arenimonas sp. | reverse complement strand
GCGCCGGGGCGCCAGTGGCGGCGCAAGACCTGGCGCCGGCTGCCGCGCCGCCGCCGGCACCGCGGGTGATGCTGGTGACGTCGCTGGGCGAAGTGGTGATCGAGCTGGACGCCGCCGCCGCGCCCAATATGGTCGAGAATTTCCTGGCCTACGCGCGCGATGGCCACTACAACGGCACCACGTTCCACCGCGCGATACCGGGCCTGCTGGTGCAGGGTGGCGCCTTCACGTCCGACCTGCAGCAGAAGCCCAGCCGCGCGCCGGTGGCCAGCGAAGCCGGCAACGGCCTGACCAACCGCCGCGGCACGCTGGCCGCGGCCCGCGACCGCGGCGTGGTGGACTCCGCCACGGCGCAGTTGTTCATCAACCTGGCCGACAACCCCAAGTTCGACCAGACCGATCCGGGCAGCGCCTACACCGCTGGCTACACGGTGTTCGGCCGCGTGCTGCAGGGCCTGGACGTGGTGGATCGCATCGCCGCGGTGCCGACGCGCGCGCAGGGGCCGTTTCCGGCCTGGGTGCCGGTGGTGCCGGTGGTGATCGAACGCGTCGAAGTGCTGGAGCCGCTGCCCGCGCCCGCCGACGGCCTCCAGACCCGCGAGCCGGCGACCCCATGACGATCCTGTTCGTTTCCGACCTGCACCTCGACAGTTCCCGCCCCGCGATCACCCGGCTGTTCCTTGAATTCCTCGCCGGCCCGGCAAGGCAGGCCGAGGCGCTGTACATCCTGGGCGACCTGTTCGAAGCGTGGTTGGGAGATGACGAGCCGGGCGAGCCCGGCGCTTCGGTATGCGCCGCGCTCAAGGCCCTGGCCGACAGCGGCGTCCCGGTGTTCCTGATGCGCGGCAACCGCGACTTCCTGTTCGGGCCCGGCATCGCCGCGCGCTGCGGCGCCACGCTGCTGCCCGACCCCTGCGTGGTGGACCTGCACGGGCAGCCGACGCTGCTGATGCACGGCGACCTGCTGTGCAGCGACGACACCGCCTACCAGGACTTCCGGCGCCAGGTGCGCGACCCGGCCTGGCAGGCGCAGTTCCTGGCCCAGCCACTGGAGGCGCGACAGGCCTTCGCCGCCCGGGCGCGCGCCGCCAGCCGCGAACACCAGCAGGGCGTCGCGGAAACCATTACGGACGTGAACCCGGCAACCGTCGCCGGCACGTTGGCGCACCATGGTGTTGATCGGCTGATTCATGGCCACACACATCGGCCCGGCATCCACTCACTGTGGACTGGCGATCGACCGGCAACCCGCGTGGTGTTGGGAGATTGGTACGAACAGGGTTCGGTGCTGAGCCTGGACGCCGACGGACTGGCGCTGACGCAGCTTTAGCAGACGCCCGGGCTAGTCCTGCAGGTGGCGCCGCGGGACGAAACCGCCGACTTCGAACTCGAACACCGGCACCAGGTGGCCCGAGCGCGGCAGCTCGATGCGCACACGCTCAGCTTCCGTCATCGCCGCCAGGAAGCGGTCGCGGTCCTCGATGAACAGCGCCGGACCAGTGCCGGTGTCGGCGGGGTCGCCGGTGTAGCGCTGCGGCTCGCCGTCGTCGAAGCGGATCTGCATCACGCAGGGTGGCCCGCACTGCAGCGACTGCTGGGCCAGCACTAGGTAGGCGCTTTCGCCCCACTCCGGATGCCGGCGCAGGATCAGGCGGGCATCGGGCTGCGCCTTCACCTCGGACTCGGGGTCCACCTCGACCCGGCTGTAGAGCGCCGCCGTGTTCTGGATGCCGCCGGCGGCCGGAATCTTCTGGTATTCCCACAGGCCGATCAGGCGCCGGTTGTCGCGCATCTTCTCGGCCTGCGCGCGGACATCGTCGATGCTCCGGCGCATCGTCGCCGCGGCCTGCGTTTCCCCGTGGCGCTGGCGCAGTTCGTCGCCACGCGCCTCGGCAATCTCGAAGTCGCCGTCGGCGCGCGCGGCTTCGTACACGGCCAGCAGCTCGGCGCCGCTGGCCTCGTCGAACGCCGGGTCCACCTCGGCGGGCTGGCAGGCCGCCAGGGCCACCAGCAGGGCAAGCGTCCATCGTTTCATCGGGCGGGCTCCATCGCTTCGAGTTCGGCCATCTCGAAATCATCGAAGCCGGCCTGGGCGCGCGCCGGCCGGTTGAACGGGCCGCGCAGCACGCCGCGGCTCACTTCGCGCACCAGGCGGATGAACTCGCGCCCGGGCGCCAGGCCCTCGCGCTCGCAGCACCAGTGGAACCAGCGCGTGCCGAAGCCCACGTGCGCCACTTCCTCGCGCAGGATCACTTCCAGGATGTCGGCTGACGCGTCGTCGCCGCTGTGGCGCAGGCGCAAGATCATGCCCGGCGTCACGTCCAGGCCGCGCGCTTCCAGCACGCGGGGCACCAGCGCCATGCGCCGCAGGCAGCTGCCGGCGGTGGCTTCGGCCATTTCCCACAGGCCGTTGTGCGCGGGGAAATCGCCGTAGGCGAAGCCGATCTGCTGCAGCCGCGCACTGAGCAGGGCGTGGTGCCGCGCCTCGTCGTCGGCCACCTGCACCCAATCGGCATAGAACTGCCTGGGCATGCCGCGGAAACGATACGCCGCGTCCCAGGCCAGGTTCACCGCGTTGAACTCGATGTGGGCCACCGCATGCAGGAAGGCGGCGCGTCCCTCCACGCGCCCCAGCCCGCGCTGCGACAGGTCGCGCGGAGACACCAGCTCCGGGCGCGCCGGCCGCCCGGGCGCACCGATCGGCAGGGGCGCGGGGGCGCTGTCGTCAACGGTGAGTTCGCCGCGCGCGCATGCGGCGGCGGCGGCGGGCGTGGGCGCC
>NZ_JAIBFH010000129.1 GCF_019459675.1 Arenimonas sp. | reverse complement strand
GTGAACCTGACCCCGTTCCTGCGTGGATCTAGTGGGTGGAGAGGAGCAGGCGCAGGTCGGGGCCGATGGCGCGGGTGTCCAGCAGGCGAAGGCCCAGGCGTTCGGACATGGACGCCGGGTCGATGCCGGCAAACAGAGGCTTGGCGTGGGCGCCCAGCAGCACCGGGGCCACGTACAGCAGCACTTCGTCCACCAGGCCGTTGCGCAGCAGGGCGCCGCTGAGGGTGGCGCCGGCTTCCACCTGCAGTTCGTTCACGCCGCGCTGCGCCAGCTGCGAAAGCAGGGCGCCCAGGTCCAGGCCACCGTGCACGAAGCGGCGGATGGCGAAGGCGGTGACGTCGTCGCCGTAGGCGGGCACCACGTCGTCACCGTGCACGGCCAGGGTGGGCGCGACGCCGTCGGTGAGCAGGTGCGACGTGGCCGGCAGGCGGCCGTGTTCGTCCACCACCACGCGCAGCGGCGCCACGAAGTCCTCGCCCTCGGGCAGGCGCACCGTCAGCCTCGGGTTATCGGCCATCACGGTGCCGATGCCGGTCAGGATGGCGCCCGAGCGGGCGCGCCAGCGCATCACGTCGGCACGCGAGGCGTCCGAGGTGATCCATTTCGACTCGCCGTTGGCCAGCGCGGTGCGGCCGTCCAGGCTCATGCCCAGCTTCACCCGCACCCAGGGCCGGCCGCGCTCGATGCGCGAGAAGAAGCCGCGGTTGAGATGGCGCGCCTGCGCTTGCATCAGGCCGTGCTCCACCGTGATGCCCGCGGCTTCGAGCTTGGCAAAGCCCTGCCCCGCCACTTGGTAGTAAGGGTCGCGGCTGGCCGCCACCACGCGCGTGACGCCCGCCGCCACCAGCGCATCGGCGCAGGGCGGAGTGCGGCCGTGGTGGGCGCAGGGCTCCAGCGTGACGTAGGCGGTGGCGCCCTGGGCGCTGGAACCGGCGGCGCGCAGCGCCATCACCTCGGCATGCGGCTCCCCGGCGCGCACGTGCCAGCCTTCGCCCAGCACGCGCTCGCGGCTGGCGATCACACACCCCACCATCGGGTTGGGCTGGGTGGTGAACGCGGCGCGCTCGGCCAGCTGCAGGGCGCGGGCCATGTGGGCGTGGTCGTGGGCGGAATAGGTCGTCATGGACTCTGGCTCATGCCGGCACGATGTCCATCAAGTGCACCGGAACACCGTGCAACTTGGCCGACCCCTGGGGCCGCCAGCCCAGGCGGGCGTAGAAAGGGGCGTGTTCGGGCGTGAACAGCCACAGGCGCTCGACCTGTTGCTGCGCCGCCAGGGCCACCAGTTCTTTCGCCAGGCGCACACCCAGCCCCTGGCCGCGGGCCTCGGGCACCACGTACAGGCTCGCCATCCACGCGTCGCCCTGGTCGCGCAGTTCGGGCGCGTCCTCCAGCACCAGGCTCACCGATCCCAGCAAAACGTCGCCGCGCATCGCCACCAGCGTGGTGGGGATGCTGCGACGGGTAGCGTGGTCAAGGAGTTCTTCGGTAGCCACGTCCAGCGTCCAGTCGGTGTAGAGATGGCCCCAGGTGGCATGGTGCCAGCGCGCCAGCGTGTCGGCGTGGCCGGGAACCTCGGCCAGGAAACGAACCGCCACCGGGTTCAACGCTTGGCCTTTTCCGGCACGATTTCCAGCAGGGGCAGCTGCAGGCTTTCCAGGCCCGGCAGGTCGCGCTCCAGGCGCTCGATTTCCTCGCGGAAGGCCTGCACGTCCTCGAACTTGCGGTACACCGAAGCGAAGCGCACATAGGCCACCTGGTCGAGCTTCTTCAGCTCGGCCATCACGAATTCACCCACGCGCAGCGAAGCCAGCTCGCGTTCGCCGCTCAAGCGCAGGGCATGCACCACGGAGCGGACGGCGCCATCGATCATTTCCGCCGACACCGGGCGCTTCTGCAGCGCGCGGTCGAAGCTGGTGCGCAGCTTGCGTTCGTCGAAGGCCTCGCGGCGGCCGTCGCTCTTGACGATGGCCGGCAGCTTGAGTTCGGCCACTTCGAAGGTGTTGAAGCGCTCGTTGCACTGCTCGCACTCGCGCCGTCGGCGGATGGTGGACCCGTCCTCGGACACGCGCGAGTCGATCACCCGGGTGTCTTCGTGCTGGCAGAACGGGCAGTGCATCGGTCAGCCGTAGACCGGGAACTGGCGGCACTGGGCCGTGACGGCTTCGCGCACGCGCGCAACCACGGCCTCATCGGCCGGCGCGTCCAGCACGTCGCAGATCCAGCCCGCCAGCGCCACGCACTCGGCCTCTTTGTAGCCGCGGGTGGTGACGGCCGGGGTGCCGATGCGCAGGCCCGAGGTGACGAAGGGCGAAAGCGGGTCGTTGGGCACCGAGTTCTTGTTCACCGTGATGTGGGCGGCGCCGAGCGCGGCTTCCGCGTCCTTGCCGGTCACGTCGCGGCCGATCAGGTCGATCAGCATCAGGTGGTTTTCGGTGCCGCCGCTGACGATCTTGTAGCCGCGCGCCATCATCGTGTTGGCCATGGCCTTGGCGTTGAGCACCACCTGCTTCTGGTAAGCGATGAAGCCTGGCTCCAGCGCTTCCTTGAAGGCCACGGCCTTGGCCGCGATCACGTGCATCAGCGGGCCGCCCTGGGTGCCGGGGAACACCAGCGACTGGAACTTCTTCTCCAGCGCTTCGTTGGCCTTGGCCAGGATGATGCCGCCGCGCGGGCCGCGCAGGGTCTTGTGGGTGGTGGACGTGACGACGTCGGCGTGCGGGATGGGGCTGGGATAGATACCCGCCGCGACCAGGCCGGCGACGTGCGCCATGTCCACGAAGAAGTAGGCGCCCACGGATTTGGCGATCGCCGCCAGGCGCGCCCAGTCCACCACCTGGGAATAGGCGCTGAAGCCGCCGATCACCATTTTCGGCTGGTGCTCGGTCGCCAGGCGCTGCACTTCGTCGTAATCGATCAGGCCGTTTTCATCCACGCCGTACTGCACGGCCTTGTAGCTCTTGCCCGAGAAATTGACCTTGGCGCCGTGCGTGAGGTGGCCGCCGTGGGCCAGGCTCATGCCCAGCACGGTGTCGCCCGGCTTGAGCAGGGCCATGTAGACGGCGATGTTGGCCGACGAGCCCGAGTGCGGCTGGACGTTGGCGTAATCGGCGCCGAACAGCTGCTTCACGCGGTCGATGGCCAGCTGCTCGGCGATGTCCACGTATTCGCAGCCGCCGTAGTAGCGCTTGCCCGGGTAACCCTCGGCGTATTTGTTGGTCAGCACGCTGCCCTGGGCCTCGAGCACGCGGGGGCTGGCGTAGTTCTCGGAAGCGATCAGTTCGACGTGGTCTTCCTGGCGCTGGAGCTCCTGGGCCATGGCCTTGGCCAGGGCGTCGTCGTATCCGGCGATCTGCATATCCTTGGAGAACATCGGCGCGGCAATCCTGAGGCGGCGGGAGCCCTAAATTGTAGCCCCCACGCGCACTTGCGGCCAGCCAAGCCGACGCCATCGACCCCGCTGGGCAGCCCGGAAGGACTCCCGGGCTGCCGCCCCATTCAGGGCTTGGGGCTGCCGAGGTGGTGCCAGTCGCCGCGCCGGG
>NZ_JAIBFH010000242.1 GCF_019459675.1 Arenimonas sp. | reverse complement strand
GGTGGCACTGTCTGCAGGTCCACTCCACAATCTTGTCGCGCGGTGGGCCTCGGCGTAACCTGAGGCCTAACTCATCATTCAAGCCGAACCCACTGCGTGGGTCGGCTTAACTCAGGCGTTAGGCCTCATGGCAATGCGCATCGGCAAGATCGAATCAGCAACAGAGCAGCTCAGCTGGGCTATTCGGCTTCTTGTCGATCACCAGGCACCAATACCGGCCATTACACTTGCCGGCGCTGCGGAGGAGATGCTCGGGCAGGCTGCTGGGACTGAGTCGTCTCTAAACGACCTCAAGTCGCACTTTGGTTCGAGATACTCGATCCCTCAGGCGATTCTCACGCAGCAGCATCTCAACAGAGCAAAGAATTGGCTAAAACATTGGTCGCCCGGCATTGATGAGGAGTGCGCCGAGTTCGATCTGGAGGAGGAGGCTACGCAGTACATTGCTCGAGGGCTGTCAAACCTCAGCGTCCTGGGCAAGCCGCTGCCGAGCGAGGAGCCGAAGTTCATGAGCTGGGTCGGCACGCGGAGGCCCCGCAATGAGGCCTAACTATTCATTCAAGCCGACGCCTTCGGCGCGGCTTAACTCAAGGCGTTAGGCCTAATACCCGCGTTCGGTGAAAAGCTGTGGATAAGGGTCCAATCATCGTTATTGCGATCTCTGAGCTAGTAGCTCTATGGCTGATTGTTCGTGTCTGGCGCACTTCTGCCCATGTTGCGGAGAAGGTCGGGGTCACAGTCGTGGCCCTGCTCCCCGTCATCGGGCCCGTACTTGCGCTATTTCTCACAAATGATTCAGGTCCAGCACACCCCGCATTTCGTGACAACCTGATCCATCAGACCGATGTCCTTGATCGCTGGCGCCAAATCTTTGAGGAGAAAGATCCCGTGAGTCGTCGGCGCAAATGGAAAACGCTCATGGGCATTCGGAACGATGATGAGCCTAACTAATCATTCAATCCGACGCCTTCGGCGCGGCTTAACTTAGGCGTTAGGCCCAACATGAATTTTCGCAAATGAATGCACACAATCTCGAGTACGTTGGCTTCTGGGCTCGCTTCGGCGCTTCGATCATCGATGGAATAATCATCATGGTGGTCACTTTCCCGCCGCTCATTGGCATCTACGGCTGGGCATACCTTGATCCAGATAAGCCTTTTTTGGCGGGGCCCGCAGACTTCGCTATTTCTTGGGTTTTCCCAGCCGTCGCAACTCTGCTGTTCTGGTCCTACCGGCAAGCTACTCCGGGCAAGATGGCGATATCTGCCAGAATTGTAGATGCGCAGACCGGTCGTCCAGCTTCGTTCGGACAGCTCGTCACCCGGTACCTCACGTACATCATTTCCATGCTTCCGTTGTTCCTTGGCTTCATTTGGGCCGGCTTCGATCCCAGAAAGCAGGCTTGGCACGACAAGATTGCGGGCACAGTTGTCATCAGACCATCAGTTCGCGGCCCAGAGCCAGTTCGATTCGATCGCGCCTAACTAGGCGTTCAAGCCGAACCCACTGCGTGGGTCGGCTTAACTCAGGCGTTAGGCCCCAATTGGATAACTTCGATTTCTCATGGATGATCGGGCGTACTGTGGGCCGTGTTCAGCTCAACGAACCGACTCAATGGTCCTTTTCATTTGGGCCCGGCGTGGCCATTGGGGTTGAGTGTCCGTGGCGTCTCTTGCGCGACGGCGCAGTGTCGATAAGCAGCCAGGATCACCTTCAGCGCTACGGCTTGCCGGCGCCACTAGACGCTGCCGGAGTTGCAACGAGCCTTTTGTCTGGGCACGCTGTAACTAGCGTTGCCGTAAGAGAGGGCTCCGCTGATCTAGTCTTGTCATTTGGTGGCGGCTTGCGATTGGAGATCATCCCATTCTCAAGTGGCTACGAGAGTTGGGGAGTCACAACCCCGTCGGGGTTCTACGTTGTGGCTCAAGGTGGTGGGCAACTGTCCGGCACACCGGCTGGTGCCTAACTAATCATTCAAGCCGACGCCTACGGCGCGGCTTAACTCAGGCGTTAGGCCTCATGCGCACAGTACGTCGCGAGACCGTTGCCAAGTTCATGGCCGCAACATGCTTAGGGCTACTGGCAGCGATGCTCGGCTTTCGCGCCTTTCTGTACTCGCACATGTACCTCGAGCCCGGCGCACCGGCTGGTATATCCGATCTTGTGGAGTTGGCTTTGGGGCTTCTGCTCATGCTGGCGTTGGCCGGAGCCGCACTTTCCGCTGCCTGGCTCGCGTTCGCCGGTGGCCGTGAACGTCTGGTCGCGGTAGGTATCGGTGTGGTGGTCGTAGCGGTGGCACTGTCTGCAGGTCCACTCCACAATCTTGTCGCGCGGTGGGCCTCGGCGTAACCTGAGGCCTAACTCATCATTCAAGCCGAACCCACTGCGTGGGTCGGCTTAACTCAGGCGTTAGGCCGCCAAGGACCCAGCAAGCGTGAAGACTTTCCTTATTTCATTCGGCCTACTCGCGATTGCTTATGGCCTGGTTGGTTTCTATGGCATCTGGCGAGCACCGGGCCTGTTTTCCACTCGGGCGTACGGTCGCTGGATGCTCACCGGAACCCTACCCAACGAGCGTTCCAATCAGGTGCTTATGCTCTGTTGGATTTCCCTGTGGGGTGCATACATGGCATCTTCTGCTGCAGGCGCGCGCTTTTGGAGCTTCATCCCGCTGGCTGGGTTCTTGGTCGCTGCGGTCATGGTCTTTCGGCGCCGACATCCGCCGAGGGCCGAGCGGCCTAACTAATCATTCAAGCCGACGCCTACGGCGCGGCTTAACTAGGGCGTTAGGCGCCTAGGGAAATTGCTTGGACATTCGAGTTGACAAGCTGGAAAGCCCCGCGGTTCTCGCGTTGCTCCGTGAGCATCTCGACTCCCTGGCGCCCACTGCACCTGCGGAAAGCCGCCATGCTCTGGACCTGAGCGGGCTCCGTGGTCCTGACGTCACGTTTTGGAGCATCTGGGACGGTCCAGTGTTGGCTGGATTCGGCGCGCTCAAGCATTTGACCGAGTCGCACGCCGAGGTTAAATCCATGCGTACTGCCGCCTCTCACCTACGACAAGGTGTGGCCTCTAGGATGTTGCAGCACATTATTCAGGAGGCTGCCGCACGCGGCTATTCTCGACTGAGCCTGGAGACAGGCTCAATGGATTTCTTTGAGGCCGCACGTCGCCTTTACACATCATTTGGGTTTGTTCTTTGTTCTCCTTTTGGCAGCTACCAGGCCGACCCCAACAGTGTTTTTATGACAGGGCGGATCGCCGAGTTGGCGCCTAACAATTCATTCAAGCCGAACCCACTGCGTGGGTCGGCTTAACTCAAGGCGTTAGCGCCCATGAAGAGCGTCCCCCTCGCAGCATGTGCAGCCCTTCTCGCCTCATGCGCCTCCGCAGGCCTGCCGGACGTACGTCACCCGAGCAAGACGGGCTGCGAGAGTTTTCCCATTGGGGAGACCGTGCTGTGGTGGCAGGACGCGCCACTGTCCTCGGCAAGTTTCCGCTTCGCGGTTGATCCAGACACTGGCCAAGGGCCAACAACGTTGGTCGTGTTGGATAGTGGAAAAATGGTCAATCTTGGCAATCCCGATAACTCGCCCATTTTCCTTGCTGCGATCGGTGATGCGAAGCGAACATGCGTCGTACAGATGCCACTGCGTGACTGTCCAGCAGCGTCGGTGGCGTACGAGCGACTTAAGGGTGCATCCATACCGCTCGGTTTTGGCATGGAAGATCCAGCCGATATCTTTGTGTTCCACGCTCCCACGTACTACCTCGAGTTTTCTGACGGGCAAGCGAACCATAACCAGTGGCGGTTCTACGGGATGGACCACCCATTGCAGCGGGTAATTGATGAATCGATAGAATCGTTAGAGTCTTGCATCGCCCCTGCTCTCGCCGCGTACGAAGGGCGCTAACTATTCATTCAAGCCGACGCCTTCGGCGCGGCTTAACTCAAGGCGTTAGGCGGCATAGGAGAGGGTCATGGCGGATGCACCACTTACGAGCAGCGACATCATTGCCATGTCGTCTGCGGTCATCGCACTTTGCGCACTTGGAATATCGATATGGCAAGGCTACGTCACGCGTCAACACAATGTGCTTTCGGCGCGACCAATCATCGAATTGCTCGCGTGTCTTGGTGATCCGGAGAAAGATGGAATTATTCTCAAGAATGCTGGTCCTGGTCCCGCCATTGTTCGAGGAATAACCCTCACATCAGATCGAGTCCGCTTCAATCTCTTCAGTGAGCACGAGTTCAAAAAGCTCCTATCAGCTTGGACCGAGGGCCTATCGCCAACTCCAACGTTCGGCACCCTCCACGTCGACGACAACACGATTATTGCGTCTGGTGAGTCTGTTCAATTCTTGGCTGTAAATCCGTACACCCCGATGGCGCAGCTATTCCTCCGCCTAGAGGAAAAGTTTGGCGGCATGGAGATCGACGTCGAGTACGAGTGCTTGTACGGCAAGAAGCACACGAGTAAGTACAAGCGCGGCGTCTCAAATGCCGCCTAACCATTCATTCAAGCGAACCAATCAATCGCTTCGCGATTGATGTGGCAGCTTAGTTCAGACGTTTTCTGCCTGGCCCCGATGTCCGCTCCTGGCCGGAAGCGGACATCTGCCTGCGAAGGCTCAGCTGAACACGCCACCGTACTGCTTGCGCAGCTCGCTCTTCTGCACCTTGCCCGTGCCGCCCACCGGCAGGCTTTCGACGAAAACCACGTCGTCGGGCACCCACCACTTGGCCACGCGTTCGGACAGGAAGGCGAGTATCTCGTCCTTCTCCAGCGACTGGCCCGGCCGCCGCACGATGAACAGCAGGGGCCGCTCCTCCCACTTCGGGTGCTTCACGCCGATCACGGCGGCCATGGCCACGTCGGGGTGGCCCATCGCGGCGTTCTCGAGATCGATCGAACTGATCCATTCGCCGCCGGTCTTGATCACGTCCTTGGTGCGGTCGCGGATCTGCATGATGCCGCCGGGCTGGATGGTGGCGATGTCGCCGGTGGGGAACCAGCCGTCAACCAGCGGGGACGATTCGCCCTTGTAGTAGCCGCTGACGATCCACTGCCCGCGCACCATCAGTTCGCCCTGCGACGTACCGTCGCGCGGCAGCGTGGCGCCGTTCTCGTCCACCACCTTGATCTCCACGCCAAACAGTGACTTGCCCTGCTTGGCGACGATCGCGTGCTGCTCGGCGGGCGTCAGCAGCTCGTCCTCCGGCGTGAGGCAGCCAAAGGTGGCCGCCGCCGTGGTTTCGGTCATGCCCCAGCCGTGGCGCACTTCCACGCCGTAGTCCTCGACGAAGCGGGCGATCAGCGCGGCCGGCATGGCCGAGCCGCCCACGGCGGTGCGGCGCATGGTGCTGAAACGCAGGCCGTGCTGCTGCAGGTGCTGCAGCAGACCCAGCCAGATGATGGGCACACCGGCACTGACGGTGACGCGCTCGGCCTCCATCAGTTCATACAGGCTGGCGCCGTCCAGGCGCGGGCCCGGCAGCACCAGGCGCGCGCCGGCCATCGGCGCACCGTACGGAATGCACCAGGCGTTGATGTGGAACATGGGCACCACGGGCAGCACGGTTTCCTTGGGCGACAGCGAAATCACGCCCGGCAGCGATCCCGCCAGCGCATTGAGCAGGATGGCGCGGTGCGAATAAAGCACGCCCTTGGGATGGCCGGTGGTGCCCGACGTGTAGCAAAGCGCGGCGCCGGTGCGTTCGTCGAAATCGGGCCATTCAAACTGGTCGTCGTGGGCCGCGATCAGGTCTTCGTAGCACAGCACGTTCGCCACGCCGTCCACGGCCACCGTGTTGTCGCCGTCGCTCAGGCACACCCAGGCCCGCACCTTCGGGCAGTGCGCGGCGATGCCCTTCACCAGCGGCGCAAAGGTGGTGTCGAACAGCACCACCTGGTCTTCGGCGTGGTTGATGATGTAGATCAGCTGCTGCGCCTGCAGGCGCGGGTTGCAGGTGTGCATCACCATGCCGCTGCCCGACACGGCGAAATAGGCCTCGAGGTGGCGGTGGTTGTTCCAGGCGATGGAGCCCACGGCGCTGCCCGGCCCCAGGCCGAGGGCCTTCAAGGCATTGGCCAGCTTGCGGGAGCGCACGGCGCAGTCGCCGTAGGTGTAACGGAACAGCGGACCGTGGGTTTCGCGCGACACCACTTCGACGTTGCCGAACTGCGCCGCCGCGTGTTCGATGATCCCCGAGATGAGCAAGGGGCGGTCCATCATCTGGCCGGGCTGGAACATGCGGGGCAACTCCTGTGGGCGGAAACGCGTCGTTGGACAACGTGCGCGGAGGAGGGTGCGGTGTCAAGGCGCGGGGCGTCGGCGCCGCGTGAAAGGCGTTGGGCCTCGAGGCCCTCCTACCGCAGCGTGTGCAGGAGGGCCGATGCCCTCAGCGGCGCGGCCAGGCCGCGAGGAAGGCGCCGAACGCCCCCAGGCTGGCGATGCCCGCGGCGGCGGGGATGCCGAACATGCGCGGCCCGCCCGCATCCAGCCCCACCAGCACCGCGGCCACCACCATCAGGCCGGTGCCCAGGATGGCGTACACGGTCTGGCGCTGGCCGGCCTTGGAGATGCGGGCCAGCTCGGCCAGGTCTTCGCTGCGCATGTGGATGCTGTGCTGGCCGCGCACCTGCTGGGCCAGGAAATCGTGCAGCAGGCGCGGCATGTCCGGCGCGTGCGTGATCAGTTCGGGCAGGCGCTTGCGGAACTCCTCGCCCAGGCGCGCGGGGCTGTATCGCTCGCGCAGGATGCGTTCCAGCACCGGGCGCGCCTCGGCCCAGATATCGAGCTTGGGGTCGAGCTGGCGGCCCACGCCTTCGATATTGAGCAGGGTTTTCTGCAGGAGGATCAGCTGGGGCTGCAGGGTGAGCTCGTAGCGCTGGGCGGTCTTGAACAGTTTCACCAGCACCTCGCCCAGCGAGATCTCGCTCAGCGGGCGGGTGAAGTAGGGCTCGCACACCGAGCGCGTGGCGGCCTCGAGTTCATCAATGCGGATGTGCGAAGGCATCCAGCCGGCTTCGATGTGCAGCTCGGCGATGCGGCGGTAGTCGCGCTGGAAGATCGCCATGAAATTCTCGGCCAGGTAGTACTGGTCGCGACGGTCAAGCTGGCCGACGATGCCGAAATCAATGGCGATGAAGCGCGGGTTTTCCTTGCGCTCGGCGTCCACCCAGATGTTGCCGGCGTGGGCGTCGGCGTGGAAGAAGTTGTCGCGGAACACCTGCGTGTAGAACACGCGCACGCCCTTGGCGGCCAGGGCCTTGCGGTTGATGCCGGCGGCGTCCAGCGCAGCCACGTCGTCGGACGGGATTCCGCGCACGCGCTCCATGGTCAGCACGGTTTCGGTGCTGTAGTCCCAGAACACCTCGGGCACGTACAGGTCGTCGCTGCCCAGCCAGGTGCGGCGCATCTGGCTGGCGTTGGCGCCTTCGCGCTGCAGGTCGAGTTCGGCGTACAGGGTGGCTTCGATCTGCGACACCACGTCCTGGGCGCGGATCTTTTCGGCGTTGGGGTGGTGGCGGTCGGCCAGCGAGGCCAGCGTGCGCAGCAGGGCGATGTCGGCGTCGATGCGCTTGCGGATGTCCGGGCGCAGAACCTTGACCACCACTTCGCGGCCGTCGTGCAGGCGCGCGGCGTGCACCTGGGCGATGGACGCCGAGGCCAGCGGGGTGAGTTCGAATTCCGAATAAACCGCCGACACCGGCTGGCCGAGCGCCGCCTCGATGGCCGCGCGCGCCTGTTCGCCGGGGAACGGCGCCACGCGGTCCTGCAGCAGGGTCAGTTCCTGGGCAATGTCGTGCGGCAGCAGGTCGCGGCGGGTGGACAGCACCTGGCCGAACTTCACGAAGATGGGGCCCAGCTCCTGCAGCGCCAGGCGCAGGCGCTGGCCGCGCGGCAGTTCGCCTTCTCCGCTGCGGCGCGGGGTGATGGGCTTGAGCAGCCACAGCCAGCGGCCCAGCACGGTGGGCTTGAGGAAATCGTCCAACCGGTGGCGCAGCAGCACGCGGGCAATGCCGACCGCCCGCAGGGTGGAAGTGAGGCCGCGCGAGCCGCCGCGCACCAGGTCCACGGTGGTGCTCATGCGCCGGGGCCCCGGTCGAGCCGGGCGAAGCGCGCCGCCAGGCGTTCGGCGCGGTCGCGCAGGTCGTCCACGTCGTCATGGAAGGCGGCCAGCTCGGCCTTGCCGACGATGTCGCGCGTTTCTTCGGTGAGGTAGTCGGCGGCGTCGCGGCTGAAGCCCTTGGCGAAGCCCGCGCCTGCCTGGAAAGCTTCACGCAGCACGCGTGCCACCTGCGGGCCGATGATCGGCCCCAGCAGGTCGGCGAAGGGTTTGTCCCAGTCGGGATCGAACGAACGCGCCAGGTGCTGCACGGTGCGGGCCAGTTCGGCGTCGCCGTTGATACGCACCTTGCCCACCGGCGGCGCACCGGGCGCGCGCAGGAAGGGCAACTGCGAGAGCACGCCGGAGATCGTGGCGCGGATGCCGAGGTCGGGTTCGTGGGTGGGCGGGCCCACGCTCAGGCGGCCATCGGCCACGGTAATGTCCAGGGCCACCGGCGGGGCCTCCAGGGCCAGGCCGATACGACGACCGCCCAGGCGCGCGAGCGCCTGG
>NZ_JAIBFH010000065.1 GCF_019459675.1 Arenimonas sp. | reverse complement strand
CAGGACGGCGTGCTGCAGGTGATCGACGGCGAAACCACGCTGGAAATCAGCCCGCGACTGCGGCGCGGCCCGGGCTGAGCCGGGCTTTCAGTCGAGCGACTTCGACTCGGCCGTGCCCAGCGTGGTCGGCTCGGGCTTGTGCAGCGGCTGCCGCGACAGCAGCGGATGCGCGAAGACGCCGGCCAGGATGACCGCCACGCCGGCGTAGAACATGCCGCCCAGTTCGCGCTGCTCGTTGAGCAGCAGCACCGCCAGCACGATGGCGTAGATGGGCTCGAGGTTCACCGCCAGCTGCGCCGAGAACGCGCTCATGTGCCGCAGCGCCACCAGCGACAGTGCGAACGGCAGCAGGGTGCAGGCCATCGCCAGCACCAGCAGCAGCACGGCGTCGTTGAAGCCGGGCAGCACCAGCGGCGATCCGAACCAGGGCAGCACGGGCGTGAGCAGCGCCAGGATCAGGCCACCGGCGCCCAGTTCAACGCAGGTGACGGTGAGCGGGTCGGCACGCTCGACGTAGCGCTTGTTCAGTGCGCCGAAGAACGCCACCAGCAGCGCCGAAACGGTGCCCACCACGATGCCCATCCGCATGCCGGCGGGCACGCCGCCCACCACCAGCGCCACGCCGGGCACCACCGCCACGCCCAGCAGCAGTTCGCGTGGCTCGAAGCGCCGGCCGGTGATCCAGGGCTCGACCATCGGCACGAAAACCGTGGCCAGCGCGATGCAGCTCACCGCCACCGAAGCGTTGGCCAGCTTGATGGCCCCATAGAACGTCAGCCAGTGCAGCGCCACCAGCACGCCGATGCCCGAGTAGGTAAGCAGCAGGCGCGCCGGCAGCGCCGCCATGCCGCGCCACACGCGCGGCACCAGCAGCAGCGCCGCCGTCACCAGGCCCATGCGCCACACCACCAGCGCCATCGCCGGCATCGTGATGGCCTTGCCCAGGATGGCCGTGAAGCCCCACAGCAGCACGCAGGCGTGCATTTGCCAATGTGCCTTGGCGCCGGGCGTCATGCCGGCGCACCTTTTCCCGCCAGCGAGCGCTTGGCGGCGGGCGACAGCTGCTTGATGGCGTACTCGGCCTTGAGCGCACTGGAGCGGTCAGGGTGCTCGAAGTGCGCCAGCAGGCGGCGCGGTGGATGCGAGCGCGTGTAGCGCGCGCCCTTGCCGGCGGCATGCTCGGCGTAGCGGCGCTCAACGTCCACGGCCACGCCGGTGTACAGGCTGCCGTCCTGGCACTCGATCAGGTAGACGAACCAGGCCACGTCAGCGCAGGCTCACCGCGATGCGGCGCCAGTCTTCGCGGACGTCGGCGCAGTCGCCGCCGCCCATGGCGAACTCGCGGCAGACGAAGGGGCGCTGTTCGTAGATGCTGCAGCACATGCGCTCGCGGTCGAGCGCCAGGCACCAGCCGTCGTCGGCCTTGCCCATGATCAGGTAGCCGTCCGTGTCTTCGTCCAGGAAGTGATCAGGCGGCTCGTCGCCGGGCAGCACCAGCACCGGCAGCTGGCAGCAGCAGGCCTGGCAGGACGAACACTGGATGGCGGGGTCGGTCAGCACCCCGCCATTGTCCCACGCCGCCGGCCCGGGGCCGCTATTTCTTCGCGGTAACGGCGCGCACCGGCAGGGGCACGTTGCACAGGTCGATGTGGCCGGCGGGCTGCACGTACCAGCCGTCGCGGCGGTTGCGGCGCGATTCCACCAGCGCCTGGAACGCGGGCGTGTCGGTGCGCATCACCTCGATGGCGGTGCGTTCCGCGGCCGGCACCCCGGACGCCAGCCGGATGGCCTTGATGGGGGTGCGCTGCCCGGGCTGCTCGTAGAAGCCCAGCGGGCCGGTGCCGCGCGGCAGTACGCTGAGGTGCTCGATGCCGTGCACCACGCGGCCCACGGTGGTGATGTTGCGGTCCAGCTGGCGCGGCGACTGGCCGGTCACCACGTACAGCTCGTTGCCCTTGCTGCTGTCGGCGGCAGCGTCACGGCCGGCGCCGACCGCGCCATAGCAATGCGCCAGCCAGGCGGCGTTGGCCTTGGTGTCGCGCGCCGCCGGGAAACCCTGCACGAAGCCCACTTCCGGCGCCCAGCCGTCCACGTCGGGCAGGCGGGTGAAGTCCAGGCCTTCGGCGTCGCGCACGAACTCGGCGGGCAGCTTTGCGTCGGCCTCGCCCAGCGTGCGCACCGCGGCCGGGTCGGCGCTGTTGGCGTCGCCCCACTGCACCACGAAGTTGTCCTGCGAGCGGTTGATGCTGAGCCCGTCGAAGTAGCCGGCGCGCACCAGCGTGCGGATGTTGGCGACGTGGCGGGGCGCGAACGCCGGCGCCAGTTCGATCACCACGCGTCCGCTGGCCAGTTCAACGTACAGCGTGTTGTCCGGGTCCAGGGGGCGCCAGTCGGCGGCCGTGGACTGGTCCAGCACGTCCTGCATGGTCAGCGCCGGCTTGGGTTCGTCGGCGGCGGCGGCAGCACCGGCAGCGGTCAGGGCGAGGGCCAGCAGGGCGGGGCGCAGTTTGGTCATGGCGGGGGTTCCGTGCGGGTGGAGTGGCCAAGCCTAACCGATCGATTCAATCGGGATCGGGCGGGGCTTCCTGCATGGCCGACAGCTGTTCCTGCATCTGGGTGATCACCGACTCCCAGTGCCGCGGCGCCTCGAACCAGGGGAAGGCCACCGGGAAGGCCGGGTCGTGCCAGCGGCGCGCGATCCAGGCGTTGTAGTGCAGCAGCCGCAGCGTGCGCAGCGGTTCGATCAGGTGCAGCTCGCCGCGGTTGAAGCGCCGGAACTGCTCGTAGCCCTCCAGCAGCCAGCGCAGCGGATCGTTGCTGTCTTCGCGGCGGCCGGCGAGCATCCAGAAGTCCTGCACCGCCGGGCCGGTGAGCGTGTCGTCCAGGTCCACGAAGTGCGCCTGGTCCTCGCGCCACAGGATGTTGCCCGGGTGCACGTCGCCGTGGATGCGCAGGGTGTGCACGTCGCCGGCTCGCTCCCAGCAGTCTTCCATGGCGTCGAGCAGCGCGTGCGCCAGCGTTTCGAAGTTGGACCGCAGGTCGGGCGGCAGCCATTCGTTTTCCAGCAGGTATTCCACCGGATCGATGCCGTGGCTGTCGATGGTCAGCACGCCGCGGTGGACGAACCGCTCGCCGTCGCCCACCGCGTGCAGCCGCCCCAGCACGCGGCCGATGTGGCGCAGGGTGTCGCGGTCGCCGGGCTCGGGCGCATGCCCGCCGCGCAGTGGGAACAGCGCGAAGCGGTGGCCCTGGAACGGATGCAGCGTGCATCCCCGGTAGGCGATGGGCGCCACCACCGACAGGTCGGCGGCCACCAGCTGCGCGGCGAAGGCGTGCTCCTCGCCGATGGCGGCGTCGGTCCAGCGGCCGGGACGATAGAACTTCGCCACCAGCGCCGGGCCTTCTTCCATGCCGATCCGGTAGACGCGGTTCTCGTAGCTGTTGAGCGACAGCACGCGGCCGTCGCTGCGCAGGCCCAGTGATTCGACGGCGTCGAGGATGCGATCGGGGTTGAGGTCGGCGTAGGGCGTGTCGTGCATGCGGGCAGGGTAACCCCTGCCGTGCCCCGGCGGTGTCGTCAGCCCTGCAGCTCCAGCGCCGTGGCCGCCGCGGCGACGTCGCGCGACAGGTACAGGTGCGAACCGGCCGCGACGAACCCGGCCTTGGCGAACGCGTGCCGGTACCAGGCGGCCGGACGCCGGCGCATGTCCTTGAGGTCGCCGATGATGTCGTCGCCTTCGGCGAACACTTCCAGGAAGGCAACGCCGCTGCACAGCCGCCCGAACTCGGACAGGCCGCGCAGCAGTTCGTCGTCGGGCAGGTAGTGCATTACGTCCGAACACACCAGCAGGTCCACCGGCTTGCGCAGCGGCATCGCCGCCAGGTCGCCGAACGGCAGCCAGTGCAGGTTGCGTCGCGCGCCGTGGCGCCCGATGGCGTAGTCGCTGGAGTCCACGCCCATGTAGTGCAGGTTCGGCCGCAGCGCCAGCAGCGGCGCACGCCACGCGCCTTCGCCGCAGCCCACGTCCAGCACCGTGCGGATCGGCCGCCCCAGGTGCAGTTCGGCCAGGGCCACGGCCAGCGCCACCTTGCGTTTCAACGCGGCCTTTCCGCCCAGGTTGCGCTGCCGGTACCACGTGTCGAAGTAGCGCCGGTCATAGGTCTTGGTCACGCGGGTGATTTCCTTTTGTGCAGCAGCCAGGCCGCGAAGATCGCACCGGTGAGGTACATGCTGAGCGAATACACCGCCGGGGCGATGGTGGCCTGCGCGCGCTGCAGCACTTCGATGGCGATGAAGATGGCGAGCGTGCCGTTGTGGATGCCGATCTCGAAGCTGATCGCTATCGCCTGTGGTTCCGCCAGCTTAGCCGCCCGCGCGGCGAAATAGCCGGTCAGCAGGCTGGCCACGTTGAAGGCGACGCAGGCCAGCCCAACCACGGGCAGGAAGCGCGCCACCGTGTCCCATTCCGAAATGAACGCCAGCACGATCAGCAGCGCCAGCAGCAGCGACGACAGCACGCGCACCGGCTTCTCGGCCGCGTGCGCCAGCGCCGGTTTCCAGGCCCGCAGCGCCATGCCCAGGGTGACCGGCACGATCACCAGCAGCGCCACTTCGATCACTTTGCGTATCGGCGGCGGCACGCTGGCCTCGTCGCCCAGGAACACCGACAGCGCCAGCGCTGTCCACAGCGGCAGGGTCAGCAGCGCGAGCAGGCTGTTGATGGCCGTCAGGCTGATGTTGAGCGCCACGTCCCCGCGCGCCAGGTGGCTGAACAGGTTGGCGGTGACGCCGCCGGGGGAGGCGGCCAGCAGCACCAGGCCCAGCGCCAGTTCGCCCGGAAGCCCGGCCAGCGTGGCCAGCCCGAAGGCGAGCGGCGGAAGCAGCAGGGACTGGATCGCCAGGGCCAGGCCGACCGCGCGCGGCATCGCCAGGATGCGGCGGAAGTCGGCGGGAGTGAGGTGCAGGCCCAACCCGGCCATCACCACGGCCAGCGCCAGCGGCAGGAATATGATCAGCAGGGAATTGTCGGCCACGAATCAGTCCGCGCCAACCAGCACCGACCGCATCGAGATTGAGCTCGACACGTGTTCGTTGAAGAATTCGACGGGCTCGCCTTCGCGCTGCAGCGCCAGCACGTACAGCAGCGGCAGGTAGTGCTCGGGCGTGGGGATGGACAGCAGCGCGTCGGGGCCCAGGGTTTCGTAGCCCAGCATGCCGTCATGATGACCCTCGGCGATGCGGTCGGCGATGTCCTCGTCGAAGCGCTGCGCCCAGTCGTAGGGGTCGGCCATGGCCTGCTTCCACAGGCGGAGGTTGTGCACGATGTTGCCGCTGCCCACCACCAGCACGCCTTCGTCGCGCAGCGGCGCCAGCTGCTTGGCGATGTCGTAGTGCCAGGCGCCGGGCTGCAATATCGACAGGCTCATCTGCACCACGGGGATGTCGGCTTCCGGGTACATCGGCTTGAGTACGCCCCAGGCGCCGTGGTCGAGGCCGCGGTGGGTGTCGATGTGCACGCGCGGCTGGGGGATGAGTTCGGCGATGCGGTGCGCCAGTTCCGGGCTGCCCGGTGCGGGGTAGCGCACGTCGAACAGCGCGCGCGGGAATCCGTGGAAGTCATGGATGGTGTCGGGCTTTTCCGCGCCGCCAACGTAGATGCCCTGCGTTTCCCAGTGCGAGGAGATGCACAGGATGGCCTTGGGACGCGGCAGCCGCCGTCCCAGGTCCTGCCAACTTCGCCGCCAGGCGTTGTCCTCGATGGCGTTCATTGGCGAGCCGTGACCCAGGAACACGGTGGGCATCGGGCCGGACATGGACGCAGCGCTCATCGAACAACTCTCCATCGGGGCGGGCGGCCTAAACACTACCACCCTGACTTCCGGCACTGCGCGGGCAGGGTGCAAAATGACTACTGTTGACTTAACGGTATAGCCAAGTAGCCTGTATCGGTCAGTCGAGGACAGCACCATGGTCGAAACCGAGCCGCACCTGAAGAAATTCCAGAAAGAGCTGAGCGCCGGGACCGTGTCCCTGGTCCTGCTGGCGGTGCTGGGCCAATCCACCGATCCGCTTTACGGCTACCAGATCGCCAAGCGCCTCGAGCAGACCGGGGACCCGCTGCTGGTCGGCAAGCAAAGCGCCCTGTACCCGGTGCTGCGCAACCTCAGCGCCGCCGGCCTGGCCGAAAGCCACGTCGAACCCTCGGTCAGCGGCCCGCCGCGCCGCTACTACCGCATCACCGCGCTCGGGCGGCAGGCGCTGGCCGAATGGGCCGACACCTGGCGCATCACCCGTCATTCCGTTGATTCCGTGCTGGAAGGAAACCTGCGATGAACACCCCCACCCCGAAAACCATCCCCGAATACCTCGACCAGCTGCGCGACGCGCTGCGCAGCGCCGACCCGGCCCTGCTGCAGGACGCGCTGTACGACGCCGAGGAGTACCTGCGCTCGGAGCTGGCCGAAAATCCAGGCACCGATGAAGCCACGCTGCTGGCCACCATTGCCACCAGCTACGGCGCCCCCGAGGAAGTGGCGGCGATCTACCGCGACACCGAGGTCAGGGTGAGCAAGGCGCTGAGCCCGCCGCCGGCCAAGGCGCGGCGCAGCATCGCCGGGCAGTTCTTCGGCGTGGCCACCGATTCGCGGGCCTGGATGGCGCTGTTCTACATGCTGCTGTCGCTGGCCACGGGCATCGTCTACTTCACCGTGGTGACCACGGGCCTGAGCCTGTCGCTGGGCCTGGCGATCCTGGTCATCGGCATTCCGTTCGCGATCCTGTTCGTCGGAATCGTGCGGCTGCTGGCCCTGGTGGAGGGCCGCATGGTCGAGGTGATGCTGGGCGAGCGCATGCCGCGCCGGCCGCTGTACGCCGAGCGCGGCCTGCCGCTGCTGACGCGCATCGGCCGCATGTTCACCGACCCGCGCACCTGGTCGACGATGCTGTACATGCTGCTGATGCTGCCGCTGGGCGTGGTCTATTTTTCTCTGGCGGTCACCGGCCTGTCGCTGTCGCTGGGCCTGATCGCCAGCGCCGCGGCGGCCGCGATGGGGCGGCTGGGGCTGGCGGAGTTCCACCTGCACCTGCACCCGGCGCCGATGTGGGACAGCGTGCTGTGGATTCCCGTGCTGTTCGCGGTGGGCGTGCTGGGCCTGTTCGTGATGCTGCACCTGGCCCGCGGCATTGGCCAGTTGCATGGCGCCCTGGCCAAGAACCTTCTGGTGAAGACCGCGCAGCACTGAAGCCGCCGCGCCGCGGGCCCGGAACGATCCGCGGCTGCTTCATTTCAAGCCAGCACGAAGGTCCAGGCGATGCCCCAGGCCGCCTGCAGGATCAGCCCGAGCAGGGCGATCATGCCGATCACGAAGCCCGGGCCGCGATTGCCGGCCGGATTGGCGTAGGCCACCGCGTACCAGATCCGTCCCACCAGCCAGACGGCTCCGAACGCAGCGCTGAGCCAGGCCGCGCCGAACGCGGCTGCTGCCCAGAGGGCGGGCAGGAACATCAGCGCGGATTCCTGCGTGTTCATCTGCACCCGGAACGCCCGTTCGAATCCCTCGTGGCCGCTGGTGGCCGGCGCCTTGATGCCGTACTTGCCGCGGGCCCGCCCCACCATGAAGGCGGTGCTGAACATCAGCAGCACGGTGAGGATGGTGACCAGGGCGATCAGGGGATGCATGCGGAATCCTTGTCGAGAGGGGAGTTGGAAAATTCTTGCCCGGGGCAGGTCATGCCTCGGGCTCGTGTCCCGGCAGCGCGACCAGCTGCACGCCCTTGCCGTTCTCCAGGCGAAGTGACTGCGGGTCCACGCCCTGGTCATTGAAGCGGGCCACGACGTCCGGGTCGACGCCCGGGAAAACGCCGAAGCCGCGGTTGCGGCCTTCGAGCTTGCTCAGGTAAAGCGCCACGTCGGCCAGGTTCAGCGTCTGGTCGCGGCTGAGCTGCGATCCGTCGCTGCCGATCCAGGGCAGGGGTGAAAAGCCCAGCGAGCAGGTGACGCGCAGGCTCAAGCCGCCGGGCAGCCGCATTGGCTGGTCGCTGACGCTGTGCAGGACACGATAGGCCAGTTCGCGCGCACCGTCGTAATCGTAGCCGTGCCCGACCACCAGGAATTCCTCGCCACCCCAACGCATCACGCTGTCATTGTCGCGGGTGTTCTGGCGCAGGCGCCGCGCTACCTCCACCAGCACCGCATCGCCGATTTCATGGCCGTAGCGGTCGTTGATCTGCTTGAAGTGGTCCAGGTCGAACAGGCAGAAGGTGAAGTGGCCCGGGGCACGGTGGCGGCGTTCGCTGTTGGGCTGCGCCAGCTGGGGCGCCTGCTCCAGGAAGAACTTCAGGTAACGCCGATTGCGCAGGCCGGTGAGCGCATCGGTGAGGCTGGCCTCGGTCAGCTCGCGGTTCATCAGTTCGAGCTGCGATTTCTGGCTCTCGACCTGGCGGTTGCGAAGCTCGAGCGCGGCGCGGCTTTCCAGCATGGCCTGGAACGCGGCTTCGCGCGCGCCGGCGGATGCCGCGGCGCGAGCGTGGTAGCGCACGCGCGCAATCAGTTCCAGCGCGCTGGGCAATTTCACCAGGTAGTCGTTGGCGCCTCGGCGGAACGCCTCGACCTTGGTTTCGGGTTCCTCCGCCGCCGACAGCATCACCACCGAAACGTCGGTGAGGTCGGGGTCTGCGCGCAGCCCCGACAAGACCTCGAGCCCGTCCACGGGCTCCATGTTCAAGTCCAGCAGCACCACGTGCGGCCGCAGCTCCCTGGCCAGCGCGATGGCGCCGCTAGGGTCGGAAATACCGCTGACCTCGAGCTCCGGGGCATCGGCCAGCATCGCGCGCACGGCCTCCAGGATGATGGGCTGGTCGTCGACGATCAGAACGCGCAGGGTCTCGTCCATCACCCACGCACCTTTGCCAGCTGCCGCACCAGGGCGGGCCCGATGGCGGCCAGGTCCATGGCCTGGATCGCGGCGCCTGATTCCATCGCCGCACGCGGCATGCCGTACACCACGCAGCTGGGTTCGTCCTGCGCCAGGGTGTACCAGCCGCGGCGGCGCATCTCCCCCAGCCCGGCCACGCCGTCCGAGCCCATGCCAGTGAGCAGCGCCGCGGCACCGGCCGCGGCATGCTGGGCCAGGCTGTTGAACAGGGCGTCGACGCTGGGCACGTGCAGCTCGCTGGCGCGTGCCGTCTGCCGGCTGAACTGCAGTGAGGGCAGCAGCACCAGATGGCCACCGCTGCCGGCCACGTAAACGCGGCCGGGCTGCGGCGTGTCGCCGCGCTCGGCGACGCAGACCGGCAGCTTGCTTTGGCTGCCAAGCCATTCCGCCAGCCCGCTGGTGAACTCGCTTTCGATGTGCTGCACGATCACAACGGCCGCGCCGAGGTCCGCCGGCAGGCTCGCCAACACCTTGGCCAGCGCCAACGGGCCGCCGGTGCTGGCGCCCAGGGCGATGATGCGCGTCTGGCGGCTGCCCTGCGCGACGGGCGTGGGCGTGGCTGCGGGCCCGGTGTAACCGACCAGGCTGGCCAGCCGCTGGATGCGGGTGAGCGTGCGCTGGCCACCGATCAGCTCGCCGCTGTCGTCCAGGCGCGGCGGCTCGATCAGTCCCAGGGCGCCCAGGCCAAGGGCCTCGTAGCCGTCGCCGGCCGCCTGGCTGGAAGCCAGCGCGATCACCGAGATGCCCGCTTCGATCAGCCGCGGCAGGTGTTCGGCCTTGCGGCCCAGCAGTTCGAGCTGGGCCAGCAGCAGCGCGGGCGGCTGCCGCCGGCACTCCCGATCCATTTCGGCACGGTCGGTGGCCGCCCACAGCAGCTCGTGGTCGCTGCGCAGCAGCGTGCGCCGCAATGCCTCGCGCACCAAACGCTCCGGATGGGCTATGGCCAGCTTCATGCGTCTGCCTCGGCATCACCGATGAGGGAGTGAACCACATCCAGGAACCCGTGCTCCTGGAAGTCACTCTTGGTGAGATAGGCGTCGGCGTGCACTTCCAGGCCGCGGCCGCGATCCTCGGGCCGGTCGCGGTAGGAAACTATGATGACCGGCAGGTTGCGCAGGCGCGGGTCCTGCTTGATGGACCGCGTGAGTTCGATGCCGTCCATGCGCGGCATGTCCACGTCGGTAACCACCAGGTCGCAGGGCCATTCGCGCAGTCGTGACCAGGCGTCCATGCCGTCCACCGCCACCTGCACCTCGAAGCCTCGGGCGGCCAGCAGCTGGCGCACCAGCTCACGCACGGAGATCGAGTCGTCCACCACCAGCACGCGCCGACGCCTTGGCGTCGCGCTTTCGTCGCTCTCACCGACCAGGCGTTCGTGCTGGCGCTCGCGCTCGAGTGCGCCGCGCATCAGGTCTTCGGTGTCGAGCAGCACCACCGGCGCGCCGTCGGGCATCAGCGCCAGCGCCGCCAGGTCGGCCACGCGGCCCAGGCGGGCATCCAGCGGGCGGGTGGCCAGGTCGAATTCGCCCAGCACCGAGTCGACCGCGAATCCGGCGCGACGGTCATCCTGCGACACCACCACGATGTCGGTGCCGTCACCGCCAGCGCGCGTGCTGCCCAGGCCCAGCAGCTCGGCCAGCGGCACGAGCCCGATGTTGCTGCCTTCCAGGGCCAGGTACTGCATGCCCTCGCGGCGATGGATCTGGTCGGCGCTTGCGCGCACCAGGCGCTCGATGCGCAGCAGCGGGAACGCATAGGTTTCGCCGGCCACGCCCACCGCGACCGCGCCCGTGACCCCGCGGTAAAACGGCACAAGCAGGGTGAAAACCGTGGCCCCGCCGGGGACCGACTGCAGGCGGACGCTGGCCTCGACCATCTAGAGCAACAGCCCGACCAC
>NZ_JAIBFH010000063.1 GCF_019459675.1 Arenimonas sp. | reverse complement strand
GCCACCCGGCGGCTGGCGGGCCAGTAGCCCGACATGGCCGCGCCCGGCTTCGCCACGCTGCCTGCGCCGCCGTACTACGCGGTTGTGTTCAGCAGCCAGCGCCGCGACGACGGCGGCGGTTCCGGCTACGGCGCCACCGCGCAGCGAATGGTCGAACTGGCGGCGCAGCAACCCGGCTACCTGGGCGTGGAAAGCGCACGCGGCGCCGACGGCTTCGGCATCACCGTCAGCTACTGGGCCAGCGAGGCCCACATCCTGGCCTGGCGCCGCAACGCCGAACACAGCCTGGCCCGCGAACGCGGACGTACCCTGTGGTATGAACACTTCGAGCTGCGCGTGGCCAAGGTCGAACGCGCCTACGGCAGCCCCTGAAAGGAACTTCATGAGCGACATCCTGCAAACCATCCTGCGCCGCAAGGCCGAAGAAGTCGCCGAGCGCAGCGCGCGCGTGCCGCTGGCCGCGCTGGTGGACCGCTGCCGGGGCTTGCCGCCCGCGCGCGGCTTCGCCGCCGCGCTGCAGGCTAAGGTCGCCGCCGGCCTGCCCGCGGTGATCGCCGAAGTGAAAAAGGCGAGCCCCAGCAAGGGCGTCATCCGCCCGGACTTCCGGCCGGCGGATATCGCCGCCAGCTACGAGCGCGGTGGCGCGGCCTGCCTTTCGGTGCTCACCGACGTGGATTTCTTCCAGGGCGCCGACGACTATCTGCTGCAGGCGCGCGCGGCGTGTTCGCTGCCGGTGCTGCGCAAGGACTTCACCGTGGACGCCTACCAGGTGTATGAGGCCCGCGCGATGGGCGCCGACTGCGTGCTGCTGATCGTGGCCGCGCTCGACGACGCCCGCCTGGCCGACTTGTCCCACCTGGCGATGGACCTGGGCATGGACGTGCTGGTGGAAGTGCACGACGTCGACGAGCTCGAGCGCGCGCTGCAGGTGGGCGCGCCGCTGGTGGGCATCAACAACCGCAGCCTGCGCACGTTCGAAGTGTCGCTGGACACCACGCTGGCGCTGCGCCAGGCGGTGCCCACCGATCGGCTGCTGGTGACCGAAAGCGGCATCGCCACCCGCGACGACGTGGCGCTGATGCGTTCGCACGGCGTGAACGCGTTCCTGGTCGGCGAAACGTTCATGCGGGCGCCCGATCCCGGCGCCGAACTTGCGCGGCTGTTCGCCTGAGGCCATGGCGAACGCGGCGGCCACCGTCCTGTTTGATTTCGACGGCACCCTGGTGCGCGGCGACTGCGCCGCCGCGTGGCTGCGCATCCAGCTGCGCCGCGACCCGCTGCGGCGGCTGGCGGCCGGCCTGACTTTCCCGTTCCTGGCGCCGGGCTTCGCGTGGTGGCGCAGCGCGTGGGTTCCCGCCAGCTTCTACACCTGGCTGGCCACGGTCGGACGCACGCACGAAGCGCTGGCCGAAGCGCGCGAGGACTTCCTGCGCGACTGCGCCCGGCGCCGCGACGAGCTGCTGATCGCGCCGGCGGTGATCCGGCTGCGCGCACACCTGGACGCCGGCCACCCGGTGGTGATCGTCACCGGCGCCGAGGCCTCGCTGGCGCGCGAGCTGTGGCGGGCGCTGGGCCAGCCCGACGTGCCGGTGGTGGGCTCGAGCGTCCGCGAGGCCTTCGGCGGCTGGATCGGCCAGGAACACACGGTGGGCCCCCGCAAGATCACCGCGCTGGCCCGCGAAGGCATTCATCCGCCGTTCGCCGCCGTCTACAGCGACAGCGCCCGCGACCTGCCGCTGCTTTGCGAAACCGCGCACCCGGTGCTGGTCCGCCCCGATCCACGCAGCCTCGCCCGCGTCAACAAGCGCCTCCGCGGCGCGTTCGAAACGATCCTCTGAGCCTGGCTTCAGGCGTCGCCCAGCCGCTTGAGGAAGCGCAGCGCACTCTCGCCGAAACCGCAGGCGCGGTAGAACTCGTGCGCTTCATGGCGGTGGCTGGCGGACGTGAGTTCGATGCGGGCCGCGCCGCCCTGTCGCGCGCGCAGTTCGGCTTCGCGCAGCAACATGCGGCCCACGCCGCGGCGCTGTTCCGTGCCCGACACCACCAGCGCGGTGATGCGGCAGGTGCGGGCGCCCAGGGGCAGGTAGTACATCAGGTCCAGCGCCAGCAGCCCTGCCAGCTGGCCGTGGCGATCGGCCACCAGGATCTGCTGGTCGGGCTCGTCGCGCAGTGCCAACAGGCGCGCGGCTGCCTCATCGCGGCTGCAGGGATAGCCCAGCACTTCGAGCAGCATGGCCACGCCGGCCGCGTCCTGGGCCGATGCGGGACGCACCAGCAGGCTTTCGCGCCCGGGCGTGGAGGCCGTGCCCATGGCTTCAGCGCGTGCCGAAAACCACGATCGTCTTGCCGCGGGCGTGCAGCAGGCCCTGTTCCTGCAGCTGCTTGAGCACCCGGCCGGCCATCTCGCGCGAACAGCCGACGATGCGCGCCAGCTCCTGGCGCGACACCCGGATCTGCGTGCCCTGCGGGTGCGACAGCGCGTCGGGTTCCTGGCACAGGTCGTTCAGGGTGCGGATGATGCGGCCGCTGACGTCCATGAAGGCCAGGCGGCTGGCCTTGCGGCTGGTGTCGAGCAGGCGCTTGGACAGCTGCAGGCCGATGGCATAGAGGATGCGCGGGCACTCGGCGGCCAGCGGCCCGGAGAACAGCTGGTGCAGGCGTTCGTAGTTGATCTCGGCCAGCTCGCAGGCGGTGCGCGTACGCACCACCACGGCGCGCTGGTCGGCGGCGAAGAACAGGCCCATCTCGCCGATGAACTCGCCGGCGTTGACGTAGCCCAGCACCAGTTCACGCCCGTCGGACTCTTCGCTGACCACGCTCAGCGAACCGCTGATGACGTAATAGAGGGAAGTGGCCGGCGCGCCCGGCCGGAAGACGTCGGTGCGGGTGGGGTAGCGGCGCCGGTGGCAATGGTCGAGGAAACGGTTCAGGACCGCGGCATCGGGCGCCAGCGGGCTGTTGACCACCTTGTGAGGCTGCATGGACATCTACTAACTCCTGATTCTCCGCCGATGCGGCCCCCGCCCCGGAGGCGGCTGATGCTGTTCAGCTTAGGCGTCCCGGAGGCCTCGGGCAATGCCGGGAGGGGCCGGCGTTCCACTTTCGTGACCGGGTCGGTTCCCCCGGGCGGCCGTTTGCCCGATAATGCCGGCCCCCGCTGTATCCCCCTTCCCAAGCAGGAACGCCAACGTGGTCAAGCCGCTTCCTCGCCTGAGGCTCCAGGGTTTCAACAACCTGACCAAGGCACTGAGCTTCAACATCTACGACGTCTGCTACGCGGTGTCGGAAGACCAGCGCCAGCGCTACATCGACTACATCGATGAGGAATACAACGCCGACCGCCTGACCCAGATACTCACCGACGTGGCCGAGATCATCGGCGCCAACATCCTCAACGTGGCCCGCCAGGACTACGACCCGCAGGGTGCGTCGGTAACGATCCTGATCTCGGAAGAACCGGTGATCGACAAGAAGGCGGCCGGCAAGGAGTTGATCTCCGACGCCGTGGTGGCGCACCTGGACAAGTCGCACATCACTGTGCACACCTATCCCGAAACCCACCCGCACAACGGCATCGCCACCTTCCGCGCCGACATCGACGTGGCCACCTGCGGCGTCATCTCGCCGCTGAAGGCACTGAACTACCTGATCGAGAGCTTCGAGTCCGACATCGTGGTGATGGACTACCGCGTGCGCGGCTTCACCCGCGACGTGAAGGGCAAGAAGCACTACATCGACCACCGCATCAATTCGATCCAGGAATTCCTGTCCAAGCCCATCAAGCAGCGCTACGAGATGATGGACGTGAACATCTACCAGGAAAACCTGTTCCACACGAAGATGCACCTCAAGGAATTCGACCTCGACACCTACCTGTTCGAGGAGAAGGCCAAGAACCTCGGCTTCAAGGACCGCCAGCGCATCGAGATGCAGCTGCGCCGCGAGATCGAGGAACTCTACGGTGCCCGCAACCTGAGCCACTCAACCGACCCGCGGGACGACCCGCGCGCCCGATGGGGCGATGAACCACCGACGACGGTCCGGCGCGAAAGCCCCGGGCCGTTGTCGTTCCTGAAGCCCTGGAAGGAGAAGCGACATGGCATGGCTCTACCTGGCAATCGCCGGCGTGTTCGAGGTCGTCTGGGCGATCGGCCTGAAGTACAGCGACGGTTTCACCCGGCCCCTGGCCAGCACCGTCACCGTGGCCGGCATGGCGGTGAGCTTCTGGTTCCTGGCGCTGGCGCTCAAGGAAATCCCGATCGGCACGGGCTACGCGGTGTGGGTGGGCATCGGCGCGGTGGGCACGGCAGCGCTGGGCATCGCCCTGTTCGGCGAATCCGCGGCCTGGCCACGGCTGGCCTGCA
>NZ_JAIBFH010000043.1 GCF_019459675.1 Arenimonas sp. | reverse complement strand
AACCGAGTGCTCACGGGGGCATACTTGGGGGCATGCGGCGAAAGCGCTGCTGGGGATCCCGCGCAGTTGGCGCCTTGCAAGCGTTAGTTTGATTGCCCCCACCACCAACAAACAACAACGCCACCCTCGGGTGGCGTTGTTGTTTCTGGGCATTCCGGAAAAGCACGCGGCAGGTGCGCCCGGGGATTCGCCCAGCCATATCAGCACCCCATACGCGACCAGCGGCCCGGGTACGGCGCCGCACTTGTCCAGCAAACCTTGCGCTTGCCGCCGTGGTGATTGATGACCTGGTGGACAAGGCGTTGGCTGCCGTGTCCTGGTCCCGATGCCCGGGGCATGGCCGCCTTCAGCGACCCCTACTCCGAGGTCGTGCCGTCGAAGTGCTCGGTGTCGGCCTCGGCGTCCGAGCGCGTGTGGTGCACCACGCCATCGCGATGGTTGGGCGGACAGTAGATCGTGTAGAGCTTGAGCGGCCCGGCTCCGGTGTTGATGATGTTGTGCCTGGCCCCGGCAGGAACCAGCACGGCGTAACCGGCCCTGATCGCCGTGCGAACCCCGTCCAGCACCGCCTCGCCGGTGCCCTGTTCGACCCGGAAGAACTGGTCGAGCTTGTGCACCTCGGCGCCGATCTCCTCCTGGGGCTTGAGCGCCATGACCACCAGCTGGCAGTGCCGGGCCGTATACAGCACCTGGCGGAAATCCTCATTGCTTGTGGCGATGCTCTCGATGTCTTGGACGTAGCCTTTCATGCGGGACTCCTAGGGTGTGCTGACTGGCGCCAGGGAAAGCCAGACCTCGTTGCGACGCATGAACCACGGCGTGAACGGCGCGTTGTAGCGCGAGAACACCGGCTCGCCCGTCCAGGCCAGGTTGGCGGCGCGCAGGGCCGCCTCAAGCTTGGCCAGGTGCCTGGCGTCGTTGGAGGCCGACCAGAAGCCCGAATAGCGGATGACGGCCACCTGCGCCGGCATCACTTCGCGCAGCTTCACGCGGGCGTCCAGGGGCTCGGGCGCACTCGACGCGGTGACGCCCCGGGGCAGCACGAACTGCACCAGGAAGCCGCCGGGCGCGGCGGTTTGCGTCACGGGCGCGGTCATCGCCAGCTTCACCGGCGCGGCTGTCTGCGTCACCGGCGCGGTCATGGCGAATTTCCGCTCCCCCTTGTTCTTGCCGAAGATGTAGCCGGCCAGGATCGGGAACGCCTGCCCGCCCGCCTTGCCGGCCGGGCCGGGAACCACGACCTCGGCGACGGCGTAGGCGCCGTACTGGCGCACTTCGATGTCCGCGAGCTGGCGAACGACTTGGTACTCCGGCTCTTCGGTGGCGTGGCTGGACATGGCGACGGTGCTCAAGGCGAGGATCAACAGGGCGGCGGCGCCGAACGCGGCGGCGGGGTGGCGAGGCAGTCGGGGCAGGATGGTTTTCATCGGATCACGGTCTCATCAGTCCGGCGTCACGCTCTACTGCGCGCCAGGTTTTCTTACTTCGGAAAGTCGGCGGCGCGGGCCACGGCCTCGCCCGCCGCGAAGTCCTGGCGCAAATGCTCGACCCGGGCCATCGCACCTTCGAAAGCGTCGTTGCCAAGCAGCAGGTGGTGCGGCGGGTTACCCGACGCCACCGCATCGACAATCGCCTTGGCGCCACGCACCGGGTCGCCCGGCTCGTCACCGGTGGATTGGCGCAGCGCAGCCCGGACCTTGCCGGCCGTGGCGCTGTAGTCGTCGATCCGGACCGCGCTCTCGTTGGCCGAGCGGCCCGCCCAGTCGGTGCGGAAGCCGCTGGGTTCGACCACCATCACCTGCAGGCCCAGCGGCTCGACCTCGTGGCGCAAGGCCGCCGACAGGCCTTCGACGGCGAACTTCGTCGCGTTGTAATAGCCCAGCGCCGGGAAGCCGCGCAGCCCCGCCAGCGACGACACGTTGACGATGCAGCCCGACCGCTGCTCGCGCATGCCGGGCAGCACGGCCCAGATCATGCGGCCGGTGCCGAACACGTTGACGTCGAACATCTTGCGCACCTCGGGCTCCTCGCTTTCCTCCACCGCGGCGAAGTAGCCAATGCCGGCGTTGTTCACCAGCACGTCAATGCGGCCGAAGCGACCCAGGGTGGACTTGATCGCCGCTTCAGCCTGGTCGGGCCGGGTCACGTCGAGCTCGAGCACCAGCACCTGGTCGCTGGCGCCAAGGTCTTCCAGTTTCGACGGGTCGCGCGCCGTGACCACGGTACGGTATCCGCGCTCGATGCACTCCTTGGCCAACTCCAGGCCAAAGCCCGTGGAGCAGCCGGTGATGAGCCACACCGGCGGCTCGGTGACGGGCGTCTTGCTGGGGGATGCGTTCATCGAATGTCCTTTTCGTTCAAACCGGAGCCGGGAAATGCCCGGTGCGCACGAGCTTTTTGTTGACGAATTCCTGGATGCCCATGTTGCCCAGTTCGCGTCCGTAGCCCGAGTGCTTGATGCCGCCGAAAGGCAGGTCGGCGTCGGCCCAGCTGATGTTGTTGACGAACATCATCCCGGTATCCACCCGGCTGGCCACGCGCTTGCCGCGCGCTTGATCGCGCGTCCAAACCGAGCCGCCGAGGCCGAAGTCGGAGTCGTTGGCCAGCGCGATCGCTTCGTCCTCGTCCTTCACGCGATAGAAGGACGCGACGGGACCAAAGAACTCGTCGCGGAACGCAGGGTTGTCCGGCTGGATGTCGGTGAGCAGCGTGGGCTGCATGAACCAGCCGGGACGGTCGATACGCTTGCCGCCCAGCACCAGCGTGGCGCCGGCGTCCACGGCGGCGTCCACCTGCGCCAGCAGCTGCAGCAGCGCCGCTTCGGTGGACAGCGGGCCGTGCGTGGTGGTTTCCAGCATCGGGTCACCGGGCTGCAGCGCTTCCAGCGCCGCGGTGAACTTCGCCAGGAACGCGTCGGCGACCGCTTCGAGCACGATGAATCGCTTGGCCGCGCAGCAGGTCTGGCCACAGTTGTACATGCGACCCCAGACGGCCCACGGAATCACCTGGTCGATGTCGGCATCTTCCAGGACGATGAAGGCGTCGCTGCCGCCCAGTTCCATCGTGGACTTCTTCAGGTTCTGGCCGGCGCGGGCCGCGACGCTGCGCCCGGCGTCCAGGCTTCCGGTCAGCGCCACGCCCTTCACGCGCGGGTCGTCGATCACGCGGTCGGACTGTTCGTAGGAGATGACCAGGTTGGTGTAGGCGCCGACCGGCGCGCCGGCATCGATGAGCAGCTTCTCGAAGGCGATGGCGCACTGCGGGACGCAGCCTGCATGCTTGACCACCAGCACGTTGCCGGCCATCAGCTGCGGGCCGGCCACGCGGGCCAGCTGGTAGTAAGGGAAGTTCCAGGGTTCGACGCAGAACAAGACGCCCAGCGGCGAGTTCTCCATGTGCGCCTCGCCGTGCGCGGGATGCAGCGTGGTCGGCGCCAGGAACGCCTCGGCGTGCTCGGCGTAGTACGCCAGGATGTCGGCGCTGAACTTCACTTCGCCGCGCGCCTCGTCGATGCGCTTGCCCATCTCGAGCGTTTCAAGCCGGGCGAAGTCATCGACATGGGCGTGCATCAGGGCGGCCGCCCGGTTGAGGATGACCGCCCGCTCGGCGTAGCTCATGTGTTTCCAGGACTGGAAGCAGGACTCGGCGGCCGCCAGGGCGCTTTCAAGCTGGGCATTGCTGATGTGCTCGAAGCTCTCGAGCACTTTTCCGTCATTGGGGTTGATGCTTTGGTAGGGCACGGTGGGGTCGTCCTTGAACGTTGGCGGGGGCGCAAGCCGGGGCCACCCTGCCCGGGGGCAGTCGGCGAGGTCTGCGCGGGGGCTTCTAGCCAGTCTGGCCGCCGAAAGCGGCTCGGTCTGTTCGCTGGCATACCCTGGGTTGGCGGAGTGTTCTCCACCGCACCGACTCCGATGGGCTCGCCGCCTAGCCTGAAAGCGTCACCCGGCCTTCGTCGAGAGCCTCTGGCGCGCCAGGAAAAGGAGAGCCCGCACCATGCCGCAGAACACTACCGTCAATCGTCGCATCGTCTTGGCCAACCGGCCCCGCGGCGCGCCCACGGCTGCGGACTTCCGCATCGAGAACGCCTCCGTGCCCGATCCCGGAACGGGCCAGGTGCTGCTGCGCACGCTGTATCTTTCGCTGGACCCCTACATGCGCGGGCGCATGAGCGATGCGCCTTCCTACGCGGCACCCGTGTCCCTCGGCGACGTGATGGTCGGCGGTACGGTGTCGCGCGTCGAGGCGTCCCGGCACGATGGCTTCAATGTCGGTGACCTGGTGCTGGGTTACGCGGGCTGGCAGGACTACGCTCTGTCCGACGGCAAGGGCCTGACCACGCTGCCAACCGAACAGTCACATCCTTCACTTGCGCTGGGTGTACTGGGAATGCCGGGCTTCACGGGTTACATGGGCCTGCTGGACATCGGCAGGCCACAGGCCGGCGAAACCGTGGTGGTCGCTGCCGCCAGCGGCCCCGTCGGATCGGTGGTTGGGCAGGTCGCGAAGATCAAGGGCTGCACCGTCGTGGGCATCGCCGGGGGCGCGCAGAAGTGCCGCTACGTGGTGGACGAACTGGGCTTCGATGCGTGCATCGACCACCGTGCCCCGGACCTTCCCCGAAGCTTGGCCGCCGCGTGCCCGAAGGGCATCGACGTGTACTTCGAGAACGTGGGTGGCGCCGTGTTCGACGCCGTGCTGCCGCTGCTCAACGCCAAGGCCCGAGTGCCGGTTTGTGGCCTGGTGGCTGCCTACAATGCCACCGAGCTGCCGCCGGGGCCCGACCGCCTGGGGCTGCTGGTGGGCACCTTGCTGCGCAAGCGCATCACGATGCAGGGTTTCATCGTTTTCGATGACTACGCACCGCGCTTCCCCGAGTTCACCGCCGCCATGGGCGAATGGGTACAGGCGGGAAAGGTCAAAGTGCGCGAAGACATCGTGTCCGGACTTGAGAATGCACCCGAGGCCTTCATCGGACTGCTGGAGGGCAAGAACTTTGGCAAGCTGGTAGTACAGTTGGCCCACGAATGAACCTTGCCGTCAGCGGGTATAAATTTCGGAGAACGCCATGACCAAGATGAGAGCCGCCATATTCGTCGAACCCGGGCGCATCGTGATCGACGACAAGCCCATTCCCGACGTCGGACCGCTGGACGCACTGATGCGGGTCACCACCACCACCATCTGCGGCACCGATGTGCACATCCGCAAAGGCGAGTACCCGGTGGCCAGGGGCCTGACCATCGGCCACGAGCCGGTGGGCGTGATCGAGAAGCTGGGCTCCGCGGTAACCGGCTACCGCGAAGGGCAGCGGGTCATCGCCGGTGCCATCACGCCCAGCGGCTGGAGCAACGCGTGCCTGTGCGGCCAGGCGTCGCAGGACGGCGCCGGCACCGCGCACGGCTTCAAGGCCATGGGCGGCTGGAAGTTCGGCAACACCATCGACG